>JANNEX010000021.1:0-5177 GCA_031379155.1 Rubrivivax sp. | reverse complement strand
ATTCACAGGTGCGGTGGCCGGTGCAACTGCCGTTGGAGCAACGGGTGCGGTGGCCGGTGCGGCCACCGGTGTGGCTTCCGCTGTGGGTTTGCCCCTCATTTGGTCGCGCAGTTTGCGCAGCCTGGACTTCAGGTCGGGCTCGGCACCGCTGGCACCCGCGCCGGGTGCTTCGGCCTGTGCTTGGCTTTGTGGAGCATTGGGCTCGGCTGCTGGCAAGAGCGGCGGCGCAGCAGCCATCGGCATCTGGCCCGCAGCCCCTTGGGGCAC
Source organism: Rubrivivax sp. (assembly GCA_031379155.1). Classification (GTDB taxonomy): domain Bacteria; phylum Pseudomonadota; class Gammaproteobacteria; order Burkholderiales; family Burkholderiaceae_C; genus Rubrivivax. The sequence goes on along the minus strand of JANNEX010000021.1, from coordinate 4,910 downwards.
CGCCGCTGTGGTGCCCGCAGCGGCGGTTGCAGCTGTCGCGGCGGCCGGTGCTGTCGCCGTCGGCGCCCGGGGCGTGGACAGCCAGCGTGCCTGAGCGCGTTCGGACAGCAGTTCTCTTGCGGTGCCCAACTCCACCTGGGTCATGTTGCCCACGTTTCTGCAAGCGCCGGCGGAAGATTGAAGCTCACGCAGCTCTTGCATGGTCAGTTGCTCATAGGGCTTGCCAAATGAGCGCTGAAACACAGCGGGCGACAGCAGCCCGTCAATCTGCTGCACCCCTGGCGGCACGCTGGTCACCCAAGCACGGATGCGCGCGCACTCGCGCTCGGTCAGCGCGTTGCCAGCCGCGCTGGCGGCGCCGGCGGCCAAGGCCAGCCCGGCGCACAGCGCCCAGCGTTGCGGTGTGTTCAGCATCATCAGCATCTCCTCTTGTTTTCAGGCCACGGAACTCAGGCGCACTTGAAGATGGTTGAGACCTCGATCGCGTCCTGCGACTCCAGGCCAAAGCGGCGCAAGCCCACGGCAATGCCGGCGTCCAGCAGCTTGTTGTCGGACTTGATTTCTTTGCCGTCTTTGGTCTTGAGCGTTTGCGACACCACCACGTACTTGGCCGGTGCGGGTTTGCCTTCCCAGGGCATGCGCGGCTTGCCGTCTGTCTTGGCGCAGGTGATCTCGGCGTCGTTGGTGAACGTGCGCAGCGCCGTCTCGGTGTCGGGCGCCTTGATGGCCGACTGGTAGCGGCCGCCTTCCAGCGGCAGCACGGCACCACGAGGGCGTTAGGGGGCAGAGGCGCAACCGGCCAGAGTGGCCAGGCAGAGCAGGGCGATGGGTGAGGTGTAGAGCGTGCGGTTCATGGTGGGTCCTTGTGGAATGAGGGTGTGGAAGGGCTGCCTGCTCAGGATTTGGGCAGGCAGCGTGTTCGGGTTGTGAGGCCAGGGGCCACGCCCTGGGGTTTTGGGCGGACAGCACCCGGTGTGTGGCCGGGTGCTGAGGGCTTGCGGTTACTTCAGGAAGACGCCCCAGAGGTTGTCTACGGCGCGGCCGTCCCCGGCGGGTGCGGCTACGGTGGGTAGGACGTCGAACTTGTTGAGCAGGTCGGTGAAGCCCACGCCGTTGACCGACAGGACCATCTGCCCGTAGCCAGCGCTCGCTGGCAACCCCAAGACCCAGCCCGGACCAGGTGACCTCGACGTGGGCTTTGCCAAAATAACTACGTTTCTACTGGCGTCGTAAGTCGTGGACCGTCCCCAATCGCTGAATCGTATCGACCACACCAGCAGGTCTCCATTGCGGTTGAGCGCGAACTCATCGCCGCCTGAAATGCTGCTGAAAGGCAGCGCTGCAGGCATCGACTCGCGAATGATCCATCCACCAGATGCAGTCCACCGCGAACGCTTGAGTGGCAAAAGGTCGTAGTAAATGGCTTCCCCTTGGTCGGAGACGACCAGCCTTTGCCAGGACACGTTGCTTGAATTCAGCATGTCCAGATCGGTCAATGTGAATGCACCACCGGCCGTGGCGCTGGTTGCCACATAGGTTGTGTTCTTGACGCCGTTGTTCTGAGTCCAAGTGATGATCTGCTGGCCGTTCAGTCCAACCGCCATGTGCTGGAGCGTGACTTGCGAGCCTCGTGTATCCAGGAATTGCGGAGTACCCAAACCCGAAGCCACGGTTCCACGGTAGGCCGCCAGGTCCGTGGTGGCGTTTTGCTGGTACTGCGCTGCCATCAACAAGTTGCCTGCCGCATCCATGCCCAGCTGAGGGACGCTGATGGGCTCTGCGTTCAGCAGTTGCCTACGAACCGTGGCCTCCCCAGGCGAACGCATGAATGAGGCCCACGCGGCCGTGGAGCTGTTGGTGCCTGATCTCACCCAGCTGCTGCCAAAGAACACCAAGTCTCCGCGGTCGTTGGTGAGGACCTTCAAGTCGAAGCTGGGGGTGTCGGTCAACAGAACCGGCGCTTCCCACAAGCCTGTGGCCAGGCGGTAGCGCGCGTAGTAGTAGTAGCGGCAGGTGCCGCTCGTGCTGTAGGTGGCGGCGGAGCAGGCCGCGTTGTGGTGCCAGAGCGCCACCATGTCACCGCCCGGAGCGCCTGTGAGCGAATAGTAGACCGCGCGCATGGTACTGACGGGGGTGCCGCCCAGCACATCGATGATGACTGGCGTGGTCCAGGTGGGTGCCTGCCCAGCGCCGTTGGGCGTGCCGCGCGTGGCATAGATGGCGTCACGGGTGCCGTTGCTCTTGCGGAACAGAACGGTCACGTTGCCGGCGTCATCAATCGCAGTCCTTTGGTCCAGAACGCTTACGGCTGAGGTGTTCTCTTCCAGCGACTGCGCCGTTGCCCAGGCGCGGCCGACCAGCGGCCCGGTGGCGGCTTGCACCGTCAAGATGCCGTCTGCGCTGGTGACGTTGCCCGTGCTGTTGCTGACCACCACCGAGAAACGCGCTGCGTTGTCAGAAGCCACCGTGCTGGCCACCGTGTAGCTGGCCGTCGTGGCACCGCTGATGTTGGTGCCGTTGCGCCGCCACTGGTAGCCCAACGTGCCGGTGCCACTGGCGCTGACGCTGAACGTGGCGGGCAGGCCTTCGGTGACCGTGACGTTGGCTGGTTGCGTGGCGATGGCGGGCGCTGCTGCCGCGCTGGTCACCGTCAACAAGGCGGTGGCGCTGGTGACACTGCCCGCCGCGTTGGTCACACGCACAGAGAACAGCGCGCTGTTGTCGGCGACGGTGAGTGCTGGCGTGGTGTAGCTGACCGTGGTGGCGCCTGTCAGCGCAGTGCCCGCTTTCAGCCATTGGTAGGTCTTGGGGTCCGAGCCTGTGGCCACCACCGAGAAGGTGGCGGTCTCGCCGGCGGCTTTGGTGGCAGGCGCTGGTTGGGTGGTGACCTGTACGGGCCGCGCATTCACGGTCAGTGTGGCGTTGCCGCTGGTCACGCTGCCACCGCCGTTGGTGACGGCAACCGAGTAAACCGCGCCCGTGTCGGCCAGAGTCAGTGGGTCGGACGTGAAGGTAGCGGCTGTGGCACCAGCAATAGCCGTGCCACTGCGGCGCCATTGGTAGCTGAAGGGGCCGGTACCCGCAGCGGCCACACTCAGCACCGCCGGGTCACCGTCCAGCAAGGTGGCCGACTGGGGCTGCGCGCTGATGGTGGGCGCCGCAACCGTGCCAGTGATGACGGTGAGCAGGGCTTCAGCACTGGTCACGCTGCCAGCGGCGTTGCTGACCACCACACGAAAGAGTGCGCCACTGTCGGCCACGGTAGGCGCGGGCAGGGAATAGGTGGCGGCGGTGGCGCCGCTGATGTTGGCGCCGTCGCGTTGCCACTGGTAGCTGAAAGGCCCAGTGCCTATGGCCTGCACGCTGAAGATGGTGGCGGTGCCGCTGGACACCGTGGTGCCCGTGGGCTGCGCACTGATGCTGGCTGCCACTAACGGGTTCACCGTCAGCAGCGCGACTGCACTATTGACGGTGCCTGCGCTGTTGCTGACCTTCACCAGAAACTGAACGCCGTTGTCACCCACGGTGGTGGCCGACGTGGTGTGGGACGCGGCGGTGGCGCCGGTGATGTCCACTCCATTGCGTTGCCACTGGTAGGTCGGGGCTGGTGTGCCCGTGGCCGCGACCATGAAGGTGGCGGTTTGACCGGCCACCACGGTGACTGCGGCAGGTGCGGTGGTGATAGCGGGTGTGACCGAGGCCGGTGGTGCAGGAGGGTCTTCGCTCTTGCTACAACCGTTCAACCCCACCGCCAAAGCCGCAACAACGGCCACTCTAATGACACTTGTCCAGATTCCCATCTCGTTCCCCCCCTGGTTTTGAGGCCAAGCGCCACAGACCATCCGTGACATCCAGCCCCGCCTGCGTGAACAGCGGTCTGCACGGTGCCGTGATAAGCGCGGCCGGTCCTCACGGAACCTTCACGGTCGCTTCACGGTGCACCGATAGCGCTGTTTTCAAGGGTTAGACCGAAGCCAGCCGCTTGCACCACCGTGATGTGAGCCGTGAAAATGGCCGCACCGCGAAAGCAAGGGTTAGCGCTTAAGAAAGCCCGGCGCGGTGCCGCGTTGGTTTTCACGCCTTGGGTTCCTCAGGCCAGGCCGTGTCCAACTGATTGGGTCCAGGGAGGGGTGTGATGTCCGATTCCGAAGCTGAGCTCACAGCCAGTGGGCAGCCAGAAGCTGTGCCGTTGGCCAGCCCCGTTTGGGGCACCGCGTTGAGGCACCGTTTCGGCGACGCTGAATTTGACGAAGCCGAGGGCGTGCTTCGAGTTCAGGGTTTACCCGTTGCTGTGGAGCCCCGGCCTTTGCGCTTGCTGTTGGCCTTGCTGCAGCGCCCCAGTGTGGTGATGAGCAAGGACGAGTTATTTGAGTTGGTGTGGAACGGCCGCGTCACGGTCGATCACGTGTTGGCCAACGCGGTGAGCAAGCTGCGCGCGGCGCTGGGGGCACAGGCAGGGGCCTGCGTCGTCACCGTGCCGCGTGTGGGCTACCGGCTGGACGGGCCGGTGCAGCGGGTGCAGGCGGCCCATGCCGCGCAGACCTTGGTGGCAGGGCAAACGGTTCCGGGCCGCGAGGCATTTGTCTTGCAGCGGCCCTTGGGTGTGGGCGCGGGCGCACCGGTCTGGCTGGCGCAGCACAGCAAGCTGGGCCACCAGCGGGTGTTTAAGTTTGCCCAGGACAGCCACCAGCTGGTGGCGCTGAAGCATGAAGCTGCCCAAAGCAGCCAGCTGCACCAGGCACTGGGCCCGCGTGACGACCTGGTGCAGGTGCTGGACACGCAGTTTGCAGCGCTGCCCTTCTATCTGGAGTGCCAGCACGGCAGCACCAACTTGATTCAGGCTGCGCAGGCGCCGGACGGGTGGACCCAGGGCACTGCGGCAGAGCGTTTGGCGCTCTTCTTGCAGGCTG
>JANNEX010000019.1:0-6423 GCA_031379155.1 Rubrivivax sp. | reverse complement strand
CAGCCTGCAAGAAGAGCGCCAAACGCTCTGCCGCAGTGCCCTGGGTCCACCCGTCCGGCGCCTGCGCAGCCTGAATCAAGTTGGTGCTGCCGTGCTGGCACTCCAGATAGAAGGGCAGCGCTGCAAACTGCGTGTCCAGCATCTGCACCAGGTCGTCACGCGGGCCTAGCGCGTGGTGCAACAGGCTGCTCTGGTCAGCTTCATGCTTCAGCGCTGCCAGCTGGTGGCTGTCCTGGGCAAACTTGAACACCCGCCGGTGACCCAGCTTGCTGTGCTGCGCCAGCCAAACCGGTGCGCCTGTGCCCTCACCCAAACGTCGCTGCAAGACAAAGGCCTCGCAGCCCGGCACCGCTTGCCCTTCTTTCAGGGGCTGCGCGGAATGGGCTACCTGCACCCGCTGCACCGGCCCGTCAAGCCGGTAGCCCACACGCGGCACGGTGACGACGCGGGCACCTGCCTGTGCCCCCAGCGCCACGCGCAGCTTGCTCACCGCGTTGGCCAACACGTGGTCGACCGTGACACGGCCGTTCCACACCAGCTCAAACAATTCGTCCTTGCTCATCACCACGCTGGGGCGCTGCAGCAAAGCCGACAGCAACTGCAGAGGCCGGGGCTCCACAGCAACGGGTAAACCCTGAACCCGCAACACGCCCTGGGCTTCGTCAAATTCAGCGTCGGCGAAGCGGTGCCTCAACGTAGTGCCCCAAACGGGGCCGGCCAACGGCACAGCGCCTGGCGGCCCACTGGCCGTGAGCTCGGCTTCGGACTCGGACATCACACCCCTCCCTGGACCCAATCAGTTGGACACGGCCTGGCTTGAGGAACCCAAGGCGTGAAAACCAACGCGGCACCGCGCCGGGCTTTTTGAAGCGCTAACCCTTGCTGTCGCGGTGCGCCCATTTTCACGGCCGACATCACGGCGCTGCAAGCGTTCGGATGCGGTCTAACCCTTGAAAACAGCGTTATCGACGCACCGTGAAGCGACCGTGAAGGTTCCGTGAGGACCAGCCGCGCTTATCACGGCACCGTGCAAACCGCTGTTCACGCAGGCGGGGCTGGATGTCACGGATGGTCTGTGGCGCTTGGCCCCAAAACCAGGGGGAGAATGAGATGGGAATCTGGAAGAGACTAGTTAGGGCGGCTGCTGTTGCGGCTTTGGCTGTGGGTTTGATCGGCTGTAGCAAGAGCGACGACCCTCCTGCACCTCCGGCCACGGTCACACCCGCCATCACCACCGCACCCGCCGCCGCTACCGTGGTGGCCGGTCAAACCGCCACCTTCATGGTCGCGGCCACGGGCACACCAGCCCCGACCTACCAGTGGCAACGCAATGGAGTGGACATCACCGGCGCCACCGCCGCGTCCTACACCACAACGGCCACCACTGTGGGCGACAGCGGTGTTCAGTTTCTGGTGAAGGTCAGCAACAGTGCTGGCACCGCCACCAGTGCGGTCGCGCTGCTGACCGTGAACCCGCTGGTGGCAGCCAGCATCAGTGCGCAGCCTACGGGCACCACGGTGTCAACCGGCACCGCCACCATCTTCAGCGTTCAAGCGGTCGGCACGGGGCCTTTCAGCTACCAGTGGCAACGCGACGGGGCCGACATCAGCGGTGCAACCAACGCCACTTACTCGTTGCCTGCGCCCACAGTGGCCGACAGTGGTGCCACCTTCCGCGTGGTGGTCAGCAACGCCGCAGGCAGCGTCACCAGCGTCGGCGCCTTGCTCACCGTGGTTAGCGGCAGCGTTGCTGCGCCCACTATCAGTGCTCAACCCCAGTCAACCACGCTGCTGGACGGCGACCAGGCCGTGCTGAGTGTGGCCGCCTCGGGTACCGGGCCCTTCAGCTACCAGTGGCGGCGCAATGGCACGGCCGTTGCCGGTGCCACGACCTCCACCTTCACGTCTGACGCGCAGACCTTGGCCGATACGGGCGCGGTTTACTCGGTTGCCGTCACCAACGGCGGTGGCAGCGTGACCAGCAGCAACGCCACAGTCACGGTGAATGTGCGGCCTCTTGAATTCTTCGCCACCCCTGGACCCGAAACCAAGGCACCAGGCGAGGCCGCCTTCTTTGTGTCCCTGGCCAATGGCTCAGACCCCAAGAACTATCAATGGCTAAAAAATGGCACGACCATTTCTGGAGCTACGGCCACGACCTACGTCACGCCAGCAGTCACAGCCGCCGACAACGGCGTGCTGTTTTCGGTGCGCGTGACAAACCCAGCTGGCAGCATCACCAGCCCAACGGCCTTGCTGACCGTCACCAGCGCGCCAGCCGCCCCCACCATCGCCACGCAGCCAGCCAACGTCACCGTGACCGAAGGCCTGCCCGCCACATTCAGCGTCAGCGCCAATGGCACCGGCACGCTGGGCTACCAGTGGCGGCGCAACGGCACCAACATCAGCGGTGCTACCACGGCAAGCTACACGGTGGCCAGCACGGTGGCTTCTGACAACGCGGCGCGCTTCTCGGTGGTGGTCAGCAACAGCACGGGCAACGTAACCAGCGCCGACGGGATTTTGACGGTGCAAGCGGCCACCGGCCCACTGGTTGGCCGCGCCTGGGTAACGGGCCAGTCGCTGGAAGAGAACACCTCAGCGGTGAGCGTTCTGGACCAAAGGGCTGCGATTGACGACGCCGGCAACGTGACCGTGCTGTTCCGCAAGAACAACGGCACCCGCGACGCCATCTACGCCACGCGCGGCACACCCAATGGCGCCGGGCAGGCACCGACTTGGACCACGCCCGCTGTCATCGACGTGCTGGCGGGTGCGCCGGTAAGTACCATGGGCACGCAGCCCGACTACTCACTGACGGCCGCACCCGGCGGCGACCTGGTGGCCCTGTGGTACCACAACGCGGCCTGTACAGCGGCCACGTACCGTACCAGTGGCACTTGCCGCTACTACTACTTTGCACGTTACCGGGCAGCCAGTGGCACCTGGGAAGCTCCCGTGCTGCTGACTGACGCGGCCAGTCCTGGGTTCGATGTCTTCACCAACGACCGTGGCGATCTGGTCTTCTTTGGCAACAGCTGGGTGCGGTCTGGCACCACAAGCTCAAGTGCTGCACTCGCGTTGTTCATGCGCGCACCGACTGAAACCACAACGCGTCGGCAACTGTTGAATGCGGAGCCTATCAACGACTACCAGATGGGCATGGATGCGGCAGGCAACCTGCTGATGGCGGCGCAGTACCAACAAAACGCCACCACAGATCTGGTGGCGTATCGAGGGTCGGTCAGTTCTGGATTGGGCGCCCATCAGGTGCTCGATTCCAGAGGCGCAGCGGCCACGCTGCAACGTGCAGCCGTCGGCTTGAATGGGCAACAGGTCATAACCTGGACGCAGAGCAATGGCGTCAAAACCACCACTTTTGCTGCAACAAGCCCCACCGCAAGCGGCACCTTCACTGTCGCGGACCTCGACTTCCTTCCGCGAGGCTCTGACAACTACCTGCGTCTGCTAGTCACAGACCAAGGTGAAGTCTTGTACTACGACCTGGGGTCCATAGGATCGAGTCCGAAGCGTTCGCGTTGGACGAACAGTGGCGGCTGGACTTCACGTGAGGCCATCGCCCTGCCGTCCGAGTTCGCGGCCCAATTTGCCCACAACCGAAGAGGAGATTTGCTGGGTTGGGTTGCCGGCTGTATCACCTGTAGTTTCGGCCTGACGGCGACTTACGACGCTGGTCGCAATGTGGTCACCATGGCCTGGCCGCAAGGCCGATCTGGACCAGCCTATGTTTTGGGCTTTGACAAGGACGCGGGTTACGGGCCGGCGATTCTGTCGAACAGCGGTGTTGGTTTCATTGGCCTGCTAAACAAATTTGACGTCCTTCCCACCCCTGCGTCACCCGCTGGCGACGGCCGAAACGTCACCAACCTCTGGGGCGTCTTCCTGAAGTAACCCCAAGCCCTCAGCACCCGACCACCCACAGGGTGCTGTCCGCCCAAAACTCCAGGGCATGGCACCAGGCCCCACAACCTGAACACGCTGCCTGCCCAAACCCTAAGCAGGCAGCCCTTCCACAACTTCACCCCACAAGGACTCACCATGAACCGCACGCTCTTCACCGCACCCATCGCCCTGCTTTGCCTGGCCACCCTGGCCGGCTGCGCCTCCGCCCCCGAACGCCCACACGGCGCCGTGTTGCCGCTTGAAGGTGGCCGCTACCAGTCGGCCATCAAGGCCGCCGACACCGAGGCAGCCTTGCGCACCTTCACCCATGACGCCGAAGTCACCTGCGCCAAGACCGACGGCAAGCCGCGCATGCCCTGGGAAGGCAAGCCGGCACCGGCCAAGTACGTGGTGGTGTCGCAAACGCTCAAAACCAAGGACGGCAAAGAAATCAAGTCTGACAACAAGCTGCTTGACGCCGGCATTGCCGTGGGCCTGCGCCGCTTTGGCCTGGAGTCCCAAGACGAGGTAGAGGTCTCAACCATCTTCAAGTGCGCCTGAGATCCCCGACCTGAAACCAAGAGGAGACCCTGATGAAGCTGAACACACTGCAACGCCGGGCACTGTGCGCCGGGCTGGCCTTGGCCGCCGGCGCCGCCAGCGCTGCCGGCAACGCACTGACCGAACGCGAGTGTGCGCGCATCCGCGCCTGGGTGACCAGCGTGCCGCAGGGCCCGCAGCAGATAGACGGTCTGCTGTCGCCGGCCGTGTTTCAGCGCTCTTTTGGCAAACCCTATGAACAACTGACGATGCAAGAGTTGCGCGAATTGCAGGGCACCGCCAGCTACTCGTGCAAGAGACTGGGCAACATGACGCAAGTGGAGCTGAGCACTGCCAGCGAACTGCTGTCCGAACGCGCCCAGGCGCGCTGGCTGTCCACGCCGCGGGCGCCGACGGCTGCAGCACCAACGGCCGCAGCTGCGGCAACCACCGCTGCAGGCACCGCAGCGGTGGTGGGGCAAGGGGCCACGGGCCAGATGCCGATGGCTGCCGCGCCGCCACTCCAGCCGGCTGCCGAAGCACCTGCGCAGCAAGCCCAGGCCGAAGCGCCCAGCGCGGGTGCCAGCGGCGCCGAGCCCGACTTGAAGTCCAGGCTGCGCAAGCTGCGCGACCAGATGAGGGGCAAACCCACAGCGGAAGCCACACCGGTGGCCGCACCGGCCACCGCACCCGTTGCTCCAACGGCAGTTGCACCGGCCACCGCACCTGTGAATTCAGCGGCAGCCGCACCAGCCACTTCACCGGTGCCAGCCACTGCCGCAGCGGCCACTGCACCAGCACTTGCGCAGCGGCCCGTGCCACCTGCAGTGCCAACCACCGCAGTGGCATTGTCCACACCCACGGCCGCACCCGTACTGGCACCGTCCACGCAAGCCGTGGCTGCCCCAGAGAACAAGCCGGTGGCCATGGCTGCACCTGTGCCCGTACAACAGCCTGTGGCCGTGGTGGCACGGCCCACCGCCAAGCCTGACGGCAGGGCCGTGGCAACGGCTGCCCACAGCGCCCCAGCCGCACGGCCGCCTGCTTCGGCACCCGACAGGACGGCGCGCAAGGAAGCAGCGCTTACCAAAGACGCCAAAGATGCCAAAGCAGCAGAGGCTGCCAAGAAGTGAATCAGAGTTCAACGCGGGCCGACGCAGGTTCTTGGCCCGCAGTTGACGCAGCCTTCGGCCGCCAGCCACAGCCTGAGCAACAGCTAGCTGGCCTGCGTGGCCGCCGTCTGATACTGGCCTGCGCAGGCCTGCTGACGTTTATCTTGGGACTGGGCGTGTACGTGCTGGAGGGTTGCCAAGCTTTGTCGCACCGGCACGGGTTGGCGTTGGGGGAAGAGCCGCGAGTAGGAAGTTAGCTCGCCGCCACCTCCAACACCAACTTGCCAAAGTTAGCCCCACTGAACAGCTTGCCCAGCGTGCCCGGAAACGCCGCCACGCCGCCCGTGACCACGTCTTCCTTGCTCTTCATGCGGCCGTCTTTCAAGTAGCCGGCCATCTCGGCAATCGCCAGGTGATAGCGGTCGGCGTAGTCGAAGACGACAATGCCTTCCATGCGCGCGCGGTTGACCAGCAGGCTCAGGTAATTCTTGGGGCCTTGCACGGGGGTGGTGTTGTTGTACTGGCTGATGGCACCGCAGATGATGATGCGGGCCTTTTTATTGATGCGGGTCAGCACGGTGTCCAAGATCTCGCCGCCGACGTTGTCGAAGTAGATGTCCACACCTTGCGGGCAGTGCTGCTTGAGGCCGTCTTTGACAGCGTCCCACTTGGTCGCACCTTCGGGCGCGCTGGCCTTGTAGTCGATGCAGGCATCAAAGCCCAGCTCTTTGACCACCCATTCGCACTTGGCCGGGCCGCCGGCAATGCCCACCACGCGGCAGCCTTTGAGCTTGGCGATCTGGCCCACGGTCTGGCCCACAGCACCAGCAGCACCACTGATGACCACGGTCTCGCCGGCCTTGGGCAG
>JANNEX010000837.1:0-2625 GCA_031379155.1 Rubrivivax sp. | reverse complement strand
GCCTGGCGCGCGTTTGTCTGCGGCCACGGCAATGGCGCGCAGGCGGCCGCCCTTGATGTGGTTGGCGCTGGAACCCAGGCCGTCAAACATGATGTCCACTTGTCCCGCAATCAAGTCTTGCAGCGCCGGGCCTGCGCCGCGGTAGGGAATGTGGGTGATGAAGGTTTTGGTCTGCAACTTGAACAGCTCACCCGCCAGGTGGTGGCTGGTGCCGTTGCCGGCCGAGCCGTAGTTCAGGCGGCCCGGGTTCTTGCGCACGAAGTCCAAGAAGTCTTTGAGGTTGCTGGCCCGCACCTTTTGCGGATTTACGACGATGACCTGGGGCACGCTGGCAATCAGGCCCACGGGCACGAAGTCAGCTTCCAGGTTGTAGTCCAGCTTGGGGTACATGCTGGGCGCTATTGCGTGGTGCACGGCGCCCATGAAGAGCGTGTAGCCATCAGGCGCGGCCTTGGCAGCGATGCTGGCACCCAGCGTGCCGCCAGCGCCGCCTTTGTTGTCGATGATGAACTGACGACCCAGGTTGCGCGTAAGCGTGGCAAACAGCGGCCGCGCAAAGGCGTCGGTGCCACCGCCAGGCGGGAAGGGCACCACCACGGTGACGGGTTTGGCGGGCCAGGCGCTTTGCGCGCCAACCCAAGGTGCGGCCAAGGAAGCGGCGGTGCCGGCCAGCACCTGGCGGCGGTTGAGGGTGTTCATGGGTGTCTCCGGTCTTGTTTGAATGCGCTCTACAACGAGCTGCCCACGGCCCGCGAACGTGCCACTTCGCCCTGGCGGAACTTGGCGTGGCTGGCTTCAACCTTGCTCAGGTCATACAGGTAGTTGACCATCATGCCGAAGGATTGGCGCAGCCCTTTGCCCGACAGATTGCCGCGCGGGTTAAGTCTTTCCAGCCTGGCGCCATTGTCCAGGTGAAAACGCGCCACCGGGTCACCCGCCGGGGTCGGTGAAAGCCCCAAGAGATAGGCGCCGCACAGCAGTTGCAAAGCGGCTTCGTCTTCGGACGCCATGGCCTCGTGTACGGCAGGGCCTTGCAGCGCGCTGAGGTCGCCCTTGCACAGCGTGCGCAAACGCTGTCGCGCGGCTTCCAGCTCGGCCAGCGCCACCTTGCGGCCGTGCGGCAGCGTGCTGAAGTCGGGTTCCGACAGCAGCCAGGCCGCAAAGCCCGGTATCGGCGACAGCGTGCAAAAAGTGCGCAGGCGCGGCAGTTCGCGTTGCAACTGCTGGGCCACGGTCTTGATCAGGAAGTTGCCCAGGCTGACACCGCGCAGCCCCGGCTCGCAATTGCTGATGCTGTAGAAGGCAGCGACCCGAAAGCGCTCGGCCAGCATGGGTGTGCTAACTTTGTTGATGAGTGGAGCGATGGCGTCTGGCATGTCGGGCAGCAGCGCCACTTCAACAAAGATCAGCGGCTCATCACGCAACTGCGGGTGGAAGAAGGCGAAGCAGCGGCGGTCAGGCTGCAAGCGGCGGCGCAGGTCGTCCCAGCCGTCCACCGCGTGCACGGCTTCGTGGTGGATGATTTTTTCCAGCAGTTGCGCTGGCGAATTCCAGTCCACCCGTTTCATCTGCAAAAAGCCTGGGTTGAACCAGGACGTGAGCAGGTGCAGCAGGTCAGCCTCAATCACTTCCAGTTCGGGCCTGTCCTGCAAGCGTTTGAGCAAGGCGCGACGCAGGCGCAAAACAGCGCCGGTGCCACCGGGCATGCGGTTGAGGCGGCGGAAGAGTTCTTGGCGCGCCGGTTCAGTCGTGCGGGTCAACGCCAGCAGCGTGGCGGCAGTGGGTGTCTGGGCATAGGCCTGCGCCAGGCGCAGCACGGCTTGCGGGTCGGGGCTGAGGTCATCGGCCAGGTAGTCGAAAAACTCCTCGAGCTCTTCGTCGGCCAGGCTGTCCAGGCGCTCGATCAGGTCAGCCGCGATGGCCATGCCACCGAGTTCACCCTTTTCGCCCAGCAGCCGTTTGCAGTCGGCCTTCATGCGGCGCACAGCGCGTGCCGTGCGTTGGCGCGCGGCGGCGTGGCGGATGTCGTCGAGCATGGGCTCGCTCCTGTTTCAGGCGTGGCGGTGGGATGGGCATGGTGGCCTTGGCGCGGCGGCGTCACAACCGGGCCAGCCCCAGGGCAAGGCTTGGCGGGCGTTGATTGCGCACGCTAAGCTGCCACCCTTTGGGTGTTTCGCGCGCCGCGCTGCGGCTTCAAAAGCCCCAGCGCTTGCGCGCCTGGCGTTCCTGGTAGTCCTCGATCAAGGCCTCGGTCTGAGGCGTGGTTTGGTACTGGCCGCGCTGTTCGGTCGCAAGCAAAACGCCGCTGGCCAGCCAGGCTTTGATGGTGTGGCGGGCAATGCCGTGCTCGACAAGCGATGCGGCACTGACCCACTTGCGCCGCCTCGCCGCGCGCGGCTCGGCTGGCGTAGGGGCTGCTGGTGCTGGTGCTGGTCGTGCCTTGACGACTTTGACCGCTTTGGCTGCTTTGGCCGGCTTGACAGACTTGGCCGCTGGCGCCTTGGCCACCTTTGCAGCCGCAGGCGCGACAGGCGCCGGCGCGTCGTCCAGCTCAATGCCAAACAGCGCTGACAAATCACTGCTTTGCAGCCGATTCTGCGCTTGATCATGAGACCGGCCGGGCAC
>JANNEX010000786.1:0-1600 GCA_031379155.1 Rubrivivax sp. | reverse complement strand
TACGCTGATCCCCAGCCTCATCATCCAGCACCAAGTCAACTCACTGTCAACGCTCCACAACCAGCCCGTGGCACCGGGCGTTATCGACTTAGTCTGGAAGCACTTAGTCTTTGACGAAGACGACCAAGCCATGCGCCGCCGCCGCTTGCGCCAGGCCAACCTGTTTGGTCCTGCGGGCTATGTCTCGGCCGACGACGGCGAGGTCATCGAATTTGTACAGCAGGCCTTCGAGGCCAACCCGCAGGCCCGCACACTGAGCGAGTTAGACGGCCGCGACGTCAAAGCCACCGACCACATGGTCACCGAGACTTTGATCCGCGGCATGTACGGCTATTGGCGCGCTCAGATGGGCGTATGAAAGCAGCACCATGAAGCTCGACGCCGACACCCTTGTCGCGCTGCACGAGCTGTACGCCGACTATGCGGCGGCGCTGGACGCGCGCGAGCTTGAACGCTGGCCCGGCTTCTTCACCGAAGATGCCGTCTACAAGCTTCAGTCGCGTGAAAACTTCGACCGTGGCCTGCCACTGTGCACGCTGGCCTTCGAGAGCCGCGCCATGCTGCAAGACCGCGTCGTGGGCGCATCGCAAACCATTTACCACGACCCTTATGTGCAGCGCCACATCGTCGGCCTGCCGCGTTTGCTGGCACGTGAAGCTGAGGTGCTGTGCTGCGAAGCGCCCTATCTGGTGATACGCACCAAGCGCGACGCCATGCCGGAAATTCTGAGCGTGGGACGCAGCATCGACCGTGTCGTGCCCACGGCTGAGGGCCTGCGCTTTGAGCAGCGGCTGATGATCTTTGACAACGATCTGATCGCCAATTCCATCATCGACCCGATTTGAGCTTGGCCTGCAATCAGCCGGCCAGCCGCGCCTGCGCGCCAGCCCACAGCTCCTGCACCAGTTGCTGCGCCGGCACCATGTGCGCCAAGCCCGCGCCCTGGCCAGCCCAGGCCTGCATGCGGTGCAAGTTGCCTTCACTCTCTGCCGCCTTGCGCATGGCCGCGGTCAGGCCACGCTGCACCGGGTAAGGCGCGGGTTCGGGCGCGCCGGGCTCGGCCGCCGCGCGCACATAGTCAGTAACGATGGCGCGGCCCCAGCGCCCCGAGAAAGCGCGCGTCAGCCGCGTTGCTTCGGGTGCCAGGCCTTCAAGCCCGGCCGCCCACGCGGGCGCAATGGCTGCTTCGGGGCAGCGCAAAAACGCCGTACCGACTTGCACCGCACTGGCGCCCAGCAGCAGCGCGGCGGCCACACCGCGCGCGTCGGCAATGCCGCCAGTGGCCACCACGGGCAGGCTGACCGCATCCACCACTTGGGGCAGAAGCGCGAACAGACCGACAGCACATTCGCGCGCCTGGCTGGCCTCAAAAGCCCCAAGATGCCCGCCCGCTTCTGCACCCTGCGCCACGATGACATCGGCGCCGGCGTCTTGCGCGGCACGCGCTTCGGCCACGCTTGTGACGGTGGCCAACCACAACATGCCTTCGCGCTTGAGGGCTTGCACAAAGGTGGGCGGGAACAGACCCATGATCGACGACACCACCGCCGGCCGCGCCGCCAGCAGCGCATCGCACTGCGCGGCAAAGTCCTGCAGCGGT
>JANNEX010000745.1:0-3468 GCA_031379155.1 Rubrivivax sp. | reverse complement strand
TGCCGGTGTACGACATCTACTCGATGATCAGCTGGTTCCACGCGGGCTTGCGACCAAGGCGCTGGTCATGACTGCGCCATGAAGCTGCCATGAACTTGCCATGAACTTGCGCTTTGTTGAAGCCTTCTACTGGGCCGTCACGCTCAAGAGCGTGACCCGCGCCTCTGAAAAACTCTTCATCACCCAATCGGCCCTGTCCAGCCGCATTGCCGCGCTTGAAACCGAGCTGGGCGCGCTGCTGCTGGACCGCCGCGACAAGCAGTTCCGCTTGACCACCGCCGGGGCACGTTTTCATCGCCACGCAGAACGCCTGCTGAACTTGCAGCGTGAGATCAAGGCCGAATTTGGCAGCGGCGCGCAGCAGCCCATGGCGCTGCGTGTGGGCGTGATTGAGTCGGTGCTGCACAGCTGGCTCATAGACTGGGTGCAGTTGCTGCGCCAACAACTGCCGGCATTGGAATTGGCGCTGACGGTGGAAACATCGCCCGTGCTGGTCGACCAGATGAAGCGCGGCACCGTAGACCTGGTGCTGGCCGCCTTGCCGGCCACCGGCGACGGTGTTCACAGTCGCGCCTTGGCGTCCATGCCGCTGGTGTTTGTCGGCCAAGCCCAGCGCCACGCACGCAAGCGCTTCACGCTGGCGCAATTGGCGGCGCAGGACGAATGGCTGACTTTTCAGCGCGGCTCACAACCGCATGTGGCCTTGCTGGAGTTGTGCCGCGCGCAGGGCGTGGTGGCGCCGCGTGTGCACACCATCTCGTCCATCTCGGCCATGGTGCAACTGGTAGAGCAAGGTTTTGGCGTGGCCACTTTGCCGCAAGCAGCGCTGGCGCGGCTGGCCCAGCAACTGCCGCTGTGCGCCGTGCGCTGCGATGTGGCGCTGACACCGCTGCCCATCCACCTGAGCTGGCGTGACGACCCGGCGGCTTCGGCTGCAGGGCAGGTGGTGGAGTCGGTGCTGGCGTTCAACCGCCAGGCGCCGCGCTCATCGAAAAAACCGATCAAGCCATAGAAAGATTTTTCGTTGGCGCTGGCGTGCCGGTGGCTTCCAGAATCGCGGCCAGCAACCCCTGGAGCGGCGCTGGTGAATGAAGGCTCGTCAAACGGCAAGGCCCCCACTGCCGACTGGACCCCGGCACAGTTGCGCGCCGCCTGCCGCAGCAGCGCTTTCAGCGGCCACACCAGCGGCCTGGCGCACCGCCATGTGCAGGGCAATGTGGTGATCTTGCCGCAAGCCCAGGCGGCCAATTTCTTGTTGTTCTGCCAGCGTAACCCCAAGCCCTGCCCGCTGTTGGCCGTGGGCGAGCCGGGCGACCCCAGCCTGGCCGCGCTGGGTGCCGACATTAACCTGCGCCACGACCTGCCGCGCTACCGCGTCTGGCGCCACGGTACTGTGGTCGCCGAGCCATTTGACATCGGCGACATCTGGCAGAGCGACTTCGTCAGTTTCGTGCTGGGCTGCAGCTTCAGCTTTGAGCAAGCGCTGATGGACGAAGGCATCGTGTTGCGCCATGTGCAGCAAGGCCGCAACGTGGCCATGTACCGCACGAACATCGCTACCGTCGCTGCAGGTCCATTCCAGGGGCCGCTGGTGGTGACCATGCGGCCCCTGAAAGCCGCAGACGCCATCCGCGCCGTGCAAATCACCAGCCGCTACCCGGCGGTGCACGGCGCGCCGGTGCACCTGGGGGACGCCGCACTCATCGGCATCCAAGACCTGGCCCGGCCCGACTATGGCGATGCCGTGGACGTGCTGCCGGATGAAGTGCCCGTGTTCTGGGCCTGCGGTGTCACGCCACAGGCCGCGCTGGTGCAGGCGGCATTGCCGCTGGCCATCACGCATGCGCCGGGCGCCATGCTCGTCACCGATCTGTTCAACCACCAACTGGCTGCTTTTTAGGAGAAAACCCATGAAGACCTTGGCTTTGATGGCTGTGCTAACAGCCGTGTTCAGTGGCGCTCAGGCGCAGACCAAATGGGACTTGCCTTCGGGCTACGGCCCCAACACCTTCCAGGTGCAAAACCTGGCCTGGTTTTCACAAGAGGTGGACAAGGCCACTGCGGGCAAGCTCAAGATCACCGTGCACCCGGGTGCTTCGCTGTTCAAGGCCAACGAGATCAAGCGCGCCGTGCAAGGCGGGCAAACGCAGGTGGGCGAGTTCATCTTGTCGGGCGCGGCGAATGAAAACGCGCTCTTTGGCATCGACAGCATTCCTTTCCTGGCCACCACCTACGCACAAGCCAAAAAGCTGGACGACGCGGCGCGCCCGGCGCTGGACAAGCTGCTGGCCGGACAGGGCATGAAGCTGCTGTACACCGTGCCTTGGCCGGGGCAGTCGCTGTACAGCAAGAAGGCGCTCAGCAGCCTGACGGATTTGAAGGGCACCAAGATGCGCGCCTACAACCCGGCCACCACACGCATTGCAGAACTCATAGGCGCGCAGCCGGTCACCATCCAGTTGGCTGAACTGCCGCAGGCGCTGGCCACGGGCGGCGTCGACAACTTTCTGACCAGCAGCGCCAGCGGCGTGGACAGCAAGCTGCACGAGCAGGTGAAGTTCTTTTACGACGTGAATGCCTGGCTGCCGCGCAATACCGTGGTGGTCAATGTGCAGGCCTTCAACGCGCTGGACGCGGCGTCGCAAGCGGCGCTGCTCAAAGTGGCGGCGGCGGCGGGTGAACGCGGCTGGAAGATCAGCGACGAAAAGGACGGCGAATATCTGAAAGAGCTGGCCGCCAAAGGCATGATTGTCGACCGCAGCAGCGCCAAGCTCAAGGCTGAACTGCAAGCCATTGGCGAGCGCATGACGGCAGAGTGGCTGAAGCAAACCGGCGCTGAAGGCCAGGCCATCATCGACGCTTATCGCAAGTAAGGGGCAGCCGCATGCGCCGCTTGCTGGATGCCTTTTACGCCGCGTTGATGACGCTGGCCGCCCTGGCTTTGCTCGCCAGTTTTGTCAGCGTCATGCTGGGCATTGCCGACCGCCAGTTTGGCCTGGGCCTGCGCGGGCTGGACGCCTATGCCGGCTACGCGATTGCCGCCGCGCTGTTTTTGGCCATGCCGGGCACGCTGCAAAAAGGCGAACACATCCGCGTCACTTTGGTCTTGCAGCGTTTTCCAGCACGCTGGCGCGATGTGCTGGAGTGGTGGAGCCTCGCCGCCGGCCTGGTGCTGTCAGTGGCATTGGCGGGTTATGCAGTGCGTCTGGTGTGGGTGTCCAGGGCCACCAATGACATCTCACAAGGTTCTGACGCCACCCCGCTGTGGCTGCCGCAAATCGCCATGGCGCTGGGCTGCGTCGGGCTGGCGGTGGCGCTGCTGGACGCTGCGCTGTCGCGGCTGCGAGGGCAGGCGTTTTTTGCGCTCAACGGCAGCGAAGCAGCGCGGGTGGAGTAGCGCATGGACATCCTCACCGCCGCCCTGCTGATTGCCTTGCTCATCGCCGTGCTGGCATCCGGCTTCTGGAT
>JANNEX010000700.1:0-2100 GCA_031379155.1 Rubrivivax sp. | reverse complement strand
CGGCGGTGGCAGGCTGGGCAGGGTGCTGGCTTGCGCCGCCAACTGCGCGTCACGGCGCTTGAGCATGCGTTGGCGCACGTAGTCCTGGAAAGACAGCGTGCTCATCTGCAACTGTTCAAGGTCTTGCGCCACGCTGTCGCTGAAGGACGGCTCCTGGCGTTCGTGGGTGCGCTCAGGAGATCGCTCAAGCTTGCGTTCAGGCAGCCGCGGCAAGGGCTTGTTCTCACGCGGCTGCACGACGTTGACCTGCGCACGCACAGGCTCAGCCGGTGCACCCACGCGCTCCAGCTGCTGCACACTTTCAGGCGCCATGGCCAGCACCTCCACGCCATCGGGGCAGGGGCGCGTGGACATCACCACAGCGTCCTCACCAAAGGCCTGGCGCACAAGAGCCAGGGCTTCGCGGGACGTGCGGGCGGTAAAACGTTTGACGTTCATGCGGCGCTGCCTATGACTGACCCGATGCGGATCGAATGGGTTTCAGGAATCTCGCTGTGGCCCAGCACCTTGAGGCGCGGCGCGGCACGGCGCAGCAGCCGGGCCAAGGGGGCGCGAATGAGGTCGGGCACCAGCAAACAGGCCGGCAGGCCCAGGTCTTCCTGGCGCTTGGCGCTGTCGGCTGCGCTGCTGCTCAGCGTGTCGGCCACGCCAGGGTCCAGCGCCGCGCCGTGCGGCGAATTCAGCGCTTGCGTGACGAGACGTTCGAGCTCAGGGGCCAGGGCAATCACGTCCAGCTCTTTGGTCGGGCCGTAGATCTGCTGCACGATGGCCGGCGCCAGATGCACGCGGATGCGCCGCGCCAGTTCACCCGGGTCAGTCACCGTGGCCGCATGTTCGGCCAGGCATTCGACGATGGAGCGCATGTCGCGGATGTGCACGCCCTCTTCCAGCAGCAGTTGCAGCACACGCTGCAGGGTGGCAATTCCAACCATCTTGGGTACGACGTCTTCAATCAGTTTGGGAGCCAGTTTGGTGACGTGTTCAACAAGCAACTGGGTCTCCACGCGGCCCAGCAAACGTGCCGCGTTCACCTGCATCAAGTGTGAAAGATGGGTGGCCACCACGGTGGCGCAATCAACCACCGTAAAGCCGGCCATTTGCGCCATCTCTTTGTGGCGTTCGTCTATCCACACGGCGGGCAATCCAAAGGCCGGGTCGGTGGTGCGCGCGCCGGGCAGTTGTTGCGTGGCCCCACCCGGGTTGATGGCCAGCAGCAGGCCTGGGTTGGCTTCACCCTCGCCCACCACCGCGCCGCGCAAGGTGACGCGGTAGTGGCTGGGTTTGAGCTCGCCCAGGTTGTCGCGGATGTGCACCGGTGGCGGCAAAAAGCCCACGTCCTGCGCGAACTTCTTGCGCACGCCTTTGATGCGCGCCAGCAAGTCGCCGCCGGCCGCCGCGCGTGCCTTGTCGACCAGAGTGATCAGCCGGTAACCCACCTCCAGGCCCAGCGTGTCTACGGGCGTCAAGTCGTCCCAGCTGGCTTCGGCGTTGGCTGGCGCCACGTCGCTGCCCACGGCACGTTCAGGCTGCATGGCTGCCGCTCGCCGCTTGCGTGTCAACTGCCAGGCCAGCAAGCCCAGGCCACTGGCCACGATGAGAAACACCAGGTGCGGCATGCCCGGCACCAGACCCAGCAAACCCACCACACCGGCCGCCACGCCTAACGCTTGGGGTGAGTCAAAGACCTGGCCACGAATCTGCGTGCCAATGTCTTGCTCTTTGCCCACGCGCGAGATGACCATGGCCGAGGCCACGCTGATGAGCAGTGCCGGTATCTGCGCCACCAGCGCGTCACCCACGGCCAGCGTGACGTAGCTGGACGCCGCCTGCCCCGCGCTCATGCCGTGCATGGCCATGCCGATGATGAAGCCGCCCACCAAGGTGATGAAGAGAATGAGCAAGCCGGCCATGGCGTCACCACGCACGTACTTGCTGGCGCCGTCCATGCTGCCGAAGAAGTCAGCTTCTTCGGCGACTTCATTGCGCCGCTGGCGCGCCATTTTTTCGTCGATGAGGCCGGCATTGAGGTCGGCGTCGATGGCCATCTGCTTGCCCGGCATGGCGTCCAGCGCGAACCGCGCGCCGACTTCGGCAATGCGC
>JANNEX010000674.1:0-4326 GCA_031379155.1 Rubrivivax sp. | reverse complement strand
TGGCGGTGGTGCCTGCGGCCGTCAACAGGCCCAGAAACAGCGTGTTCCAGGCCACACCGCAGCGCGCGCCGCCGGCCAAACAAGACAGGCCCCAGACACGTTCATGCCCAAGCCGTTCAGCCAGCGACGCAAAAGAAAACGTGCCGTCTTCAGTGAGAAAGGCGCCGAGCAAACTCTGGCCCACCGGCAGCGCCACAAACAGCAGCAGCAGCGCGCTGCACAGCACCACGGCGCCGGCAATGAAGAAGTCACCGCGAAAGTAGCCCAGGCGCGCAATGCCCGCGCCCAGCAGCATCAGCAGTGCCAGCAGCAGCAGCGCGCCGCCCAGGCCCATGCCAGGCTGGCCGCCCGCCAGGTCACCAAACACGGCCGTTAGCCATCTCCAGGACCAACCGGTGGCTCCAATCGCAAAGCCGCCGCCCACGACCCCTAGCAGGCCCAGTGTGGCGCCGGCCACCAGCGTCCAGCCTTGGCCGCGCCCCGCCGGCATTCGCCAAGCCACGGCGCACAGCGCCAGACCCATCAGCCCACCCCACAGCCAAGGCCGGCCATGTTGCAAAGCCTGCACCGCGCCGCTGGCCGTTTCACTGCCAGCAAAGACGCCGGTGAGCGATTTCAGCAGCGACAGGTTTTGCGCAAAGTACCAAGGCAGAAGCACAAAGGCCGCGCTGCCCAGCAGCAACCAGCCCAGCAGTACACGCTGTGCGCGTGAGCTGCCGAGTTGGCCGCCGTGGCCGCGATTGACCGGCGTCATCGCGGCAGCGAGTTGACTTCTTTCTCCCAGCGCGTGATCAAACGTCGCCGCTCGGCGCTGGCGCCGTACTTGGCGTAGTCGTAGTCGATGAACTTGATCTTCTTGAAGTCAGGCACGCGCGGGTCCACCGGCGTGTTCTTGTTGCTGGGCAACTGGAACTGTTTGGACGCCGCGCCAAACTGCTGCGCCTGCGGGCTTAGCGCCCATTCGTAGAACTTTTTGGCAGCCTCCAGATTGCGTGCGCCTTTGATGATGCTCATGGAGCCAATCTCGGCGCCCGTGCCGTCCGTGGGCGTGACGGTGGCGACCGGGAAGCCCTGCATGGCCTCGCCCGGGCCGTCGTGCACAAAGCTGATGCTGATGGTGGTTTCGCCGCGCGCGGCGGCCTTGATGGGCCCGGTGCCGCTGCGTGTGTAGGTGGCGATGTTCTTGTGCAGCGCCTTCATGTAGTCAAAGGCTTTTTCTTCGCCCATCAACTGCACCAGCGTGGCCACCATGGTGTAGGCGGTGCCACTGCTGGCCGGGTTGGCAACTTGAATCTCGCCCTTCAAGGCCGGGTTCAACAAGTCGGCCCAGGTCTTGGGCACGGCGAGCTTTTTCTTCGCGATAAGTTCGGTGTTGTAGCCAAAGCCCAGCGGCCCGCTGTAAATGCCCACGGTCTTGAAGCCCGACTGTGTGGCCTGCTGTTGCGCCCACGTGTGCAACTGCGGCAGCGTGGGGCTTTTGTACTCGAGCGACAGGCCTTGCTCGGCGGCCTGCAAGTGCGGGTCACCGGTGCCACCAAACCACACGTCGGTCTTGGGGTTGGCCTTCTCGGCGATGAGCTGCGCCAGCGCTTCGCCCGAACCTTTGAGCGACATGTTGAGCTTGATGCCGGTGCTGCGCGCAAACACGGTCTGGATCATGTTGCACCACTCGGCCTGGACCGAGCAGATGACGTTGAGCTGGCCGGCTTCTTGGGCCTGCGCCGACGCGGCCCATGTCAGGCTCACCAGGCTCAATGCCGCAAAGCTGGACTTCTTGAATCGGCGCATGGGCACTCCTGGGCGGGCAAATTGATGCGGGATGCTAGTCCCGTCATCTGAGCCCCACGCTCGGGGCTTGCCCGCGATTGCCCGGCGCTGATTCAGCCCGCACTGAACCTCAGTTGGCAGGCACGAAACAGACGTAGTCCAGCAGCACAGACTTGGCCGCCGTGCTGAACACGTTGTTGCCGTAGCCAAAAAATTTCAGCGTCACTGCCGCCAGGCGGCCGGGCGCATCCACCGTGCCCATGGTGCCGTCGGCCCTTTGGTAGGGCACCACGTCGTGGCCAAAATCCTGCGGCAGCGCCAGTTCGATTTCACGCCATTGCGTGCTGGGCAATACGCCAGCCGTCGCGACCGTGAAACTTCTGAAGTTGAGGTAGTCGCTGCGCAATTCGGTGGTGTAGCGGGCCGGGATAGTTTTCAGTGGACACCCAGGCCAGGCCTGGGCCCACTGCGGACAGTGCGGTCACGTCTGCGGGCGAGCTCACGCTGACGCGTTCGAATCCGCGCAAGCGCCAACCCTGCGTCTGCCCGGGGTCGTCAAAGCTCTTGCAATTGGCTGGTGCGCCGACGATCACGGGCACGCTGGCACTCACGTAGTGGGTGTTGCTCAGCAAGTCTTGCCAGGGCACGCTGACCGTCACCTTCATCGACGCGCCGTAGTTTTGTGATGGTCTGAGCGCACCGCTGGGCACCACGGTGCTGACTCTCAGGTTGCCACTGGCTGCGCTGTCGGTTGTCACCGTTGCCGGGCCAAATTCGGCCGCAGGGGCGGGAAGATCTTGTGTGATGCGCAGCGCAGGCGAGCCTGAAGCCCCCGTCGTGCTGATGCTGGCTTCGACCACAAAGGCGCTCTGCGCCGGCGGCTGCGCAGGCTCAACTTGCACTGAAAGAATGGCCGGGGCGCAAGCGCTGAGCAGTGCCGTGCAGGCCAGTGACAGTACGAGTGGCTGCGACATGTGAATCCTCCGCTGGGGGTGTGGCTCAGCATACGCTGGCGGGCTCTGCACAAGTGACCTCTGCACAAGTGTCGACGCGGCTGTCGGCTTCACACTTGAACAAGCACTTGAACATGCACTTGAACAAGCGGTGCGGCAGCTATGCTCGTGCCCCATGTCTGAACCGCGTCGTCTTCTCGATCAGCTTTCTCTGTCTGCCGTGGTCGCCGGTTTTGTGGCCGTGCTGGTGGGCTTCACCAGCTCGGTCGTCATCGTCTTCCAGGCTGCGGCCGCGCTGGCTGCCACGCCTGCACAGACGGCGTCGTGGATCTGGGCCCTGGGCCTGGGCATGGGCCTGACCACACTGGGCCTGAGCTTGCGCTACCGCCAGCCCGTGCTCACGGCGTGGTCCACGCCGGGTGCGGCGTTGCTGGTCAGCGCCGGTGTGGGTGTGCCCATGGACGAGGCTGTGGGTGCTTTCATGGTGTGCGCGCTGCTCATCACCCTGGCGGGCGCCACGGGCTGGTTTGCGCGTGTCATGGACCGCATTCCGCAAGCCCTGGCCGCCGCGCTGTTGGCGGGCGTGCTGGCACGTTTTGCTTTTGCGGCCTTTGCGTCGCTGCAGACTGATTTCGTGATGGTGGCCACCATGTTCACGGTGTACCTGCTGGGCCGGCGCGCCTGGCCGCGCTACGCCGTGCCGTCAGTGTTGCTGGCCGGTGTGGTGGTGGCGGCGTTCAAAGGCCAGTTGAACTTCGACGCCGTGCCCTGGGAGCTGGCCACACCCGTGTTTGTGATGCCCCGCTTCACGCTGGCGGCCAGCATCGGCATCGCCTTGCCGCTGTTTGTGGTGACCATGGCTTCGCAGAATCTGCCTGGCGTGGCGGCGCAGCGCGCAGCGGGTTACGACACGCCTGTCTCGCCGGTCATTACGACCACTGGGCTGGCCACGCTGGTACTCGCACCGTTTGGCGGTTATGCACTCAATCTGGCGGCCATCACCGCCGCCATCTGCATGGGCCGTGAAGCGCATGAAGACCCCGCCAAACGCTGGGTGGCCAGTGCGGCGGCGGGTCTGTTCTACATCGTCACGGGGCTGCTGGCCGGTGCCGTGGTGGCGCTGATCGCGGCCTTCCCCAAAGCCCTGGTGCTGGCCGTGGCTGGGCTGGCGCTGCTGGGCACCATTGGCTCAGGTCTGGCTGTGGCCATGAAGGATGAGGGCCAGCGCGAAGCGGCGTTGATCACTTTCGTCGTCACCGCCAGCGGCCTCACGCTGTGGGGCGTGGGCGCGGCTTTCTGGGGTGTGGTGGCGGGGGCCCTGGCGCTGGGCGTGCAGCGCTGGACAAAGGCCTGACTGACAAAAAGCCTAGCTGGCAAATGCGGCGGTATGGCTGTGAAGCTGGCAGCCCTGCGCATCCACAGAAAGAACTGCGCCGTCGTCCAGCATCTGCCAGCCCTTGTCTTCTTCGCACAGCGGTTCGCTGGCCACGGTGATGCCGCGCGCCTGCTGGCGAAAGTACAGCGTGGGCGGTTGGCCGTCGCTGGCCAAACGAAAGGCATGGAAGCGTTCACCGTCGGCCAGCACGGCGGCAAAACGCAAAGGCTG
>JANNEX010000657.1:0-5620 GCA_031379155.1 Rubrivivax sp. | reverse complement strand
CCACAGGTAGCCCTTGACGTTGAAGCGCGGCTGCTCGATCTGCACCTTGGTGACGCTGCGGCTGGGCGCGGCGGCTGATCCGTCGTCGGCCGCGCGCTCAAGTTCAGTGGCCGCCTTTTGAACCTTGTCCAGCGCGCCCGCGGGCCCCTGGTTGCGCTGGCTGTTGATGCCTCGGCGCAGCTTCTGTGCCACGTCGGGCAGGGCTTCGACCATGGCCGCCGCGTCGTCGCTGAGCGACCAGACCATGGTGCCCACGCCGCCGACGATGCCTATCATCAACAGCGCCGCAGCCATGGCACGCGGCAGGTGCAGGCGCACCAGGCGGTTGACCAGCGGCGTCAGCGCGTAGCTGAACATGACCCCCAGCAGCAGCGGCACAAACACCGCAGCGGCCCAGTGCAACACGAACAGGCTGGCCAGCACCGCCAGCAGCGCCAGGGAAACGCTGCGCACATCGACCGGCGCGTTCGTCAGCAGGCCATGCGGCTGATCGGGCGCCGGCGCAAGCAGGGCCGGATCGGGCTTGGCTTCGGCGTCCAGCGCCGCCTGGGTCGCGGCCTCGTTGCGGCCCGCAGCGTCAGGCGAACTGCTCATCGTGCCACCCCATCAGCGCGCCACAGCGTTATCAGGCGAACTGCTCGGCGTAGGCCCGCGAGTCGTTGGCGTAGCAGTCGCAGGCCGCTGCTTCGAGGCCCGCGCGGTCTAGCACCGCCATCTCGCCGCGGTGGTATTCGATCAAGCCGATGCGCTGCAAGGCACTGGCCGCGGCAGTGACGCCGACGCGGCGCACGCCAAGCATGTAGGCCAGGAATTCGTGCGTGACATGGAAGCGGTCGGCGTGGGCGCGGTCCTGGCTCATCAGCAGCCAGCGCGCCAGGCGCGGGCCAATCTCGTGAAAGCGCAGGCAGGCCGCAGAGCCCGTCAGTTGCGCCATCAGCACGTAGACGTAGCGATGCAGCACACGTTGCAGCGCGGGGCTGCGCGCCAGCTCGGCGCGAAACGCGCTGGTACCAATGCGCCAGGCTGAGCCGCTGCCCTGCACCAGGGCGTGTAGCGGCACCGTGGCCACGCCCAGCGCCAGATGCGCGCCGAGCATGCCTTCGCGGCCCACCATGCCAACTTCCAACGCCGGCTTGCCGTCGATGGGGGCGACCATGGAGATGAAGCCGTCGACCGGGAACCAGACATGGCGCGTGGGCTTGCCGGGCTCGCACAGCACGGTGCCCAACGTCAGCTCGCAGGGCTCGCACAGGGCGAGCAGGCTTGCGCGCTCTTTGCGCGGCAGGCGCTTGATCAACAGGTTCTGAGGGGTGGCCATACTGGCTCATGGTAGGTGTGCCCGCCCCTGCAACAACCCGGGCAGGCCGACAAGGACGGCCGTGGCATGCCGCGTTCCTTGTCCGTTTGACTATGGGGCCTGGCGCCGCGCTTGTCGGTCTGGCAACGAACATAAGCGCAAAAGAAAAACACACTCAGGCTGCCAGCGGCATGGGCAGCAGACGCCGGTACTCCTTGCTCGCCACCGCGTAGCACTCGCAGGTGTGCTGCTCCAGGCGCTGGCGGTCGAGCACCTCGATGTGCCCGCGGCGGTAGCGGATGACGCCGTTTTGTTGCAGCTTCTGCGCGGCGGCGGTGACACCTTCGCGGCGCACGCCCAGCAAGTTGGCCACCGCCTCTTGGGTCATCGCCAACTCGTCGGATTGCGCACGGTCCAGGCCCATCAACAGGCGGCGGCTGACCTGTTGCGCAATAGAGTGGTGGCGGTTGCAGGCGGCGGTTTGCGCCGTCTGCACGATCAGCGACTGGGTGTAGCGCAGCAGCAGGTTGAGTACGGCGCCGCCGCGCTCCACAGCGGCCTGCACCAGTGCGGCACGCAGGCGCCAGCCGTGGCCGGCGCTTTGCACCAGCGCGCGGCCGGTCATGGCGTTGCCGCCCATGAACAGCGAGATACCGACCACGCCTTCGTTGCCGACGACCGCAAACTCGGCCGAGGCGCCGTCGCGCGTCATCGTCGTCAGCGAGACCACGGCCGTGGTCGGAAAGACCACCGAAGCTGGCGTGGCGCCCGATTCGAACAGCACCTGGCCATAGGCCAGAGTCACGGGCTCGAGGTGCGGCTCCCAGCGCGCCCAATCAACAGCGGGCAAGGCGGCGAGCAATTGGTTTTGTGGAGAGTTCATGCCGCATGATCGGCAGTCGCGGCAGCGGTGCACATCGGTGGGCACCGGCACTTCTTGTCAGCCGGCTCCTACGGCAATGTGCGCTGTCGAACAGACATCCCAGCCCCGCAGCAAGCCCTGCGGCCGCGTGGAGCTACACGGCCTGCATGGCCGGCAGCAGCCGGTCGTACTCGGTCTTGACCACGGCGTAGCACTCGCAGCTGCGCCGCTCCAGGCCGGGCCGGTCGAGCACACTGATGCGGCCACGCGCATAGCGGATCAATCCTGCTTCTTGCAACTTCAGCGCCGCTTCAGTCACGCCTTCGCGGCGTACGCCCAGCATGTTGGCGATCAGCTCCTGGGTCATGGCCAACTCGCTGCCAGCCAGACGGTCAAGGCTGAGCAGCAGCCAGCGGCAGAGTTGCTGGTCGAGCGAATGGTGGCGGTTGCATACCGCCGTCTGCGCCATCTGCGTGATCAGCGCTTGTGTGTAGCGCAGCAGCAGGTGCAGCACTGGCGCACGCTTGAATTCGCTCTTGATCGCCGCGGCCGGCAAGCGCCAGGCCTGGCCCGCGCTTTGCACCACCGCGCGGCTGGGTGTGGACTCGCCGCCCATGAACAGCGAGATGCCGACGACGCCCTCGAAGCCGACGACCGCAATCTCGGCTGCCGCGCCGTTTTCCATCACGTAAAGCAAGGAGACGATGCACGAGGTGGGGAAATAAACGTGCGAAAGCGTGCCCCCCGATTCGTACAGCACCTGGCCCAGCACCAGCTTGACCGATTCAAGCTGCGGCAGCCAGCGCTGCCAGTCGGGCCGGGACAGCGCCGCCAGCAGGTGGTTGGTTTGCGGGTCCAGGGTGGTGTTCAACTGCGCGCTCCGAGGCGGGGACATTGCCCGCACCGTGTCGCAGTGTAGGCGCCGCGCAGGCGTCTGTCTGTACGCTAGCGAACGTTTGTACGCCAGCGAACGGCGGCGGCCTGAGCCTCGTGGCTTCGCGCCGTCATGCGTTCGCTCAGTTGTTTGCGCAAGCCTTGCACGTCAATCCGGCCTTCGGGATCGACTTGCGCGATCGACCGGAAGGTGGCTTCGCTCGTCGCTGCCAGTTCGCGCTGTGCAACTCTGAAGGGCTCAAGGTGCGCTGCGACGTGATTCGGGCATTGGTCAAGGCGATGCCGTTGCGCAGGGTCTGGTGTGAGCTTTGGTAGGACAGCTCGTTGAGTGTCATCAACGTAATGGCGGCGGCCACGGTCAACAAAAAAGCGTAGCGCACGCGAATCGCACGTTCGTAGAGGTTGAGGATCATGGCCGTCTCCCGGGTGGCTGAGTAGACGGGTTAGGACCCCGCTGCCGAACAGTGCCCATGGCTGGGGCGCTGTGCGTGAGGGGCTGGTCGGCAGCCGCCTCGAAGCCATGATGTGCGCGTGGGCCCAGTTTGAGACCCAACTGCACCGGCTTGGCGATCTTCGACAGCGTGTTGCCGGACTCGGCGCGGTGAGAGGTGGCGGCCGCTTCACCTGACGACGCCGCTGACGCTGACGCTGACGCTGACGCTGACGGTGGCGGTCTGGGTCGCGACGCCAATGACATGTGCAAGCGCAGGCCGCAGCCGAACGCCCGCCCATCGCCGCCATGCGCGACCGTCTGTAGGACATGCACTACGCCAGTTTGAGAAGCGGTCTGGTTTCGCTGGCGCGGCGTGCATCGCACACTGTTTGCCAAGCAAACAAAAGGCCCCAGGCCGAGCACATGAAGCAGACCAAGGGCAGCACCACCGCAGCCCACCGACCTCACGACCCTTCACCCACGCCGCCACACGGCACTCTCGCACCCAAGGAATTCCCATGAGCAGCACTTTGGTCGGCCTTTTTGACAATTCCAGCCAGGCGCGCAACGCGTCCACGAAACTCTCGGCCTCGGGCATAGACGCAGCGTGGATGCGTCTGAGCGGCGGCGAGCCCGGCGCGAACGACGGCGGGGCGACGCTCAGCCGCCGCTCCAACGACAAGCCCGGCGCCATCAGCCGCTTCTTCTCCAGCCTGTTCGGAAACGACGACGTTGCAGCGTCGACCACCCAGGCCAGTTGGCGCAGCCATGTGCTGCTGACAGTGACCCTGGCCGACGACGACAGCGCCGATGTGGTGAGCGAGTTGATGGAGAACTGCGGCGCGATCGAAGTCGATGAGCGCATCGAGCAGTGGCGCTCTGAGGCTTACGTCGCGCCAAGCCACCTGTGGCCCGACGCGCCTGCCGTGCAAGCGCCCGCTCGCGTTGCCGCTGCCGCTGCGCAGTCTGGCTTTGGCTGCATCGAAGCCTTTGTCGGCCGCGCGCGCCGCAGCGGCCTGTGATGCAGTCGCTGTCGCGCCAGTGCCCGGGGTCCTGCGCATCACCGGTCCACTGCGGCGCGCTGCCCACCCAGTCAAGCAGCACATGCACCTTGACGCCCTGGCGCGCGCGCTCGGCCAGCGCGTCGGCAAACTCGCTGCCGATGCCACCTGACCCGTCGATGCAGGTCTCGAAGGTGATGGAGGTTTGCGACGCCGCTTGAGCATCACGCCAGTGTCGCCCGCAGCGGGCGCTGCGGCTGCCGTCGCAAGCGACAGCTGCGCGTAGGCCAAGTCCGACAGGCCAAGCGCGCCCGGTCAGGCAAAACGATGCGGTGGCCGGGAGTGTCGCCGCCACGTCAGGCTGCCTAAGCTTGCTTGCTCATCAACTCCTTTTCGAGGCACACCATGAACTTCATCATCTGGCTGATCGTCGGCGGCATCATCGGTTGGCTGGCCAGCCTGCTCATGAAAACCGACGGCCAACAGGGCCTGTTTCTCAACGTGGTGGTCGGCATCGTCGGTGCCATGCTGGGCGGCTGGCTCCTGACGCCGCTGCTCGGTGCCGGCACCATCAACCAGAACAACTTCAGCCTGCCGGCGCTGTTGGTCTCGTTCTTGGGCGCCGCGATCTTGCTCGCCATCGTCAACCTGGTTCGGCGCGGCAGCGTGCGCTGAGTTGGGCGCGCTCAGCCACACCTTCCCTATCGAGGACCACACATGAACCACAACAGCGACAGTCTGGACGGCCACGCCAACCGTGACCCGATCAGCGGCGCACGCGGCTCGCATCCCGTGGGCACCGGCATCGGTGCGGCCTTGGGCGGCGCGGCTGCCGGCGCGGCGGCCGGCACGGTGGTCGGCCCGGTCGGCACCATGATTGGCGCTGCGGTCGGCGCTGCGGTCGGCGCCATCGTCGGCGGCTTGGCGGGCAAGAGCGCGGCCGAGGCCGTTGACCCGACGGTGGAAGACGCTTACTGGCGCGACCCCTTCAGGTCCCGTCCCTACGCCAAAGCCGGTTCCAGCTTCGAGCAGTATGAACCCGCCTATCGCTACGGTGTCGACTCTTTCAGCCGCCATCAGGGCCGCAGTTTCGAGGCCGCAGAAGTTGATCTGGCGGGCAGTTGGGACCAGGT
>JANNEX010000642.1:0-9733 GCA_031379155.1 Rubrivivax sp. | reverse complement strand
ATGGTCAGCGCGGTGCTGTCGCCCTGGCGCGCAGCGGCGGCGGTGAAGACATCGAGCACGCTGCGTTCTGGCAGGCGCTGCGCCAGAGGCATTTCAGCTTCCAGGCGTTGGATGTCGGCCTGGCTGCGGATGCTTTGTTGTGTCAGTACTGCCATGCGCCTGCCCCGGCTGTTGTTGGATGGCGCAAACCTTAGCGGTCTTGCCTCAGGCAAACAAGCCCTGAAGGTACCAATGCGGCTCGTCCTGGCGCGCCAGCGCGGCCGGTAGGCGGGCGCGGTAGACCCACACCAGCGAGCCGTCGGGCGCCATGGCGATGAAGTAGTCACGCGCCACCGAGTCACCGTCCCACCAGCCGGTTTCAATGCGCTCGGGGCCACTGACCAGTTGCAGCGCTTTGCCGTGCAGCAGCGGCAGCGCGTCGCGCTCGGCCAGCGCTAGCGGCTCGCTCAGCAGCCAGGCTGGGCGGTGCAGGGGCAGTGGGTTTTCTGGGTGCGCGATGCAAACTGCGGTGGCGGCTGTGGACAGGGATTCACCTTGCGCCGGCACGCTGCGGCTGGCGTGTTCTGGGCGGTGGTCGGCCACCGCCACCAGGCGCTGCACCTGTTCGTCGCCCAGGCGCGCGCGCAAGCGTTCGAGCAAGCGCGTCAGGCCTTGTGCAGCACTGGCGCGGGTGGGGAAAAGTTCGCAGTTGGGCGCGGGTGTGGCCACCAGCTGGTGGCAAAGCAGTTGCAAGTCCAGCGTGGGTGCGATGAGCGCCAGGCGGCCCAGGCGTTCTTTGAGCAAACTTTGTAAATGAGCGGCATCCAGCGCCGGTTCAGCCAGCTCGATGTGCAGCTCCGTGGCCGGCGTGGCTGTGTGGCGTGCTTTTTCATGCAGCATGCGCAGCGTGAAGGCGACCACCCGCGCTTGGCGCGCCTGCGCCCAGGCCACCAGGCGCGCCAGCAGCACTTGGGCGCCGTGCAGCACTTGTTCGGTGGTGTCGGCGCGCGCGAAGAGTTCAAGCCGGCTGTCGAAGGTGGCGGGCAATTCCAGCCATTGGCGCGGATCGGCTTGTTGGCCCAGGGCGCGGTCCAGGTCATCCAACAAGCCCTGGCCAAAACGCCGCGCCAGGCCGGCGCGTGGCAGCGCGTGCAGGTCGGCCAAGGTGTGCAGGCCCATGCCTTGCAGCGCTTCCCAATGTTCGCGGCCGGGGCCCAACAACCACACCGGGGCCTGGTGCAGCAGCGTTTGCAATGCGCTGGGTTGCGTGGCGTGGGCGCCCAGCACCAGGTCAGCTTGATGGTCAACCTGATGACCAGCACGATGGCGCGGCGCCCATTGCGCCAGCAGCGCGGCGCCCAGCGCCGTGGGCGCGGCGGCCATGTTCAGGTGGTGACCCAGCGGCTTGAGTGTGGCCAGCAGTTGTTGGTGCAGCGCGGCCAGGCCACCAAAGAGGCGCAGGCTGGTGTGCACGTCCAGCACCACGGTCTGCGCGTCTTGCAGCGCCACGGCGGGCGTGAAGGCCAGCGCGGCGTGGGCCACGGCTTGCAGCGCGGCGGCTTCGCGGCCGGGGTGGCTGTCGGCCAGCAGCAGGTCAGCCGCCAGGGCCAGCGCGGTGGCACGCTTGATGCCCGGGCGCAGGCCGCGTTCAGCCGCTGCGCTGTTGACCAGGCTGACGCGGTGGTCGACCACCAAGGCCACCGGGCGCGCGGCTTGATCGGCCGGCAAGGTGGCGCAGAAGGCTTCCAGCGGCAGCAGGGGCAGATGCAGGGCGAGCCAGAGCATGGGGTGGCGACATCGGGCAGCGGTGGTGGTGGCGACAGCGGCTGCGGCTCACTGCGCCTGGGTCTCGGGCAAGGCTGCTGGCTGTGCTGGCACGTCTTGCAGCAATGCCGCTGGCCCAGCACCCAAGGCCCGCAAAGCACGCACCAAAGCCGGCGCCGACAGCACGGGGGCCAGCGCCAGCGTCAGCGGCTGCACCAGCGGCGGGCCACGGCGTTTGAGCACCGCCACACGCAGCAAATCGGGCCCGGCGCTGCCCAGCAGCAGGCGCAGCGGCGCAGCGCTGGGGCGGGCGCGCTCTTGCACGTCGCGCAGCAAAAATACCGGCCCGTCATGGGCCTGCGCGGCCAGTTGCAGGCGACGCAGCGCGTCGGCCGGCAAGCGCGCAGGCAGCCAGGCCAGGGCAGCGCCAAGGTGGCCGCTTTTGAGCGCGTTTTCAAGCGCCCACAAGACGTCGGCGGCCGGCAGCTTGTGGCGCGCGGTGGCCTTGAGCGTCTGGCGCGAACGCACGATGACGAGTTGCCGCACATCGATGCCCAGCGCCGCCAGCGCCCAAGCGCAGGGCGCGGCCGGTGGGTCAAACCACATCAACCCACGCTGCTGGCGCTGCAAACCACCCAGCAGCGGCGCCAGCAGGCGCAATTCACCCACGCCAGCGTGGGGCAGCAGCAGTTCGGTCAGCACGCGCGCGGGCCAGCCGCCACCGGGCAGTTGGGCGTCAAGTTCAGGGTAGCCGCTGCTGGCCACGGCACCCGCGACGCCCACGGGGGAGCGCCCCAACTGATGCGCCCGCCACAGGGCCGGGTGCAGGTCTTCGGGGGCCGGTGTGGGCATGGGGATGGGCATCTGCGTGGGCATCTGCGTGGGCATCTGCACAGGCGCTGGTGCGTGCATCAGCGCAGGCATGGCCGCAGGGCGCGCCGCAGCCGCAAAGTGCGCAGCGAAGTGATCAGCAAAGTGAGCAGGGGAAAGGTCCACCAAGATACTGTATTTGCATACAGTTTTTTTAGCAACTGCCTGGTGCAGGGGTGGGCCACCAAACTGGCACGCGATACTCGCCGGCAACACGCATCACCGCCCAATCACCGCCCAATCACCGCAACCACTCACCCTCGATGACCCTGCCCGCCCTGCCCTTCCTGCGCTGGCTGCCCGAATGGCGCCAACCAGGCACCGTGCGCGCCGACCTGCTGGCCGGCTTGACCGGCGCCGTCGTCGTGCTGCCGCAAGGTGTGGCCTTTGCGACCCTCGCCGGGCTGCCGCCGCAGTACGGCCTGTACGCGGCCATGGTGCCGTGCATCGTGGCCGCCCTGTTCGGGTCGAGCCGGCTCATGGTCACCGGCCCGGCCAATGCCATCTCACTGACCACCATGGCGCTGATTGCCCCGCTGGCCGCCGTGGGCTCAGCCGACTATGTGCGCCTGGTGCTGACGCTGACCTTCTTGGTCGGCCTGATGCAATTGCTGCTGGGCCTGGCGCGCGTGGGTGCGCTCATCGACAAGGTGCCGCACTCGGTCATCGTGGGTTTCACCACGGGTGCTGCGCTGCTCATCTTCAACAGCCAGCTCGCCGCGTTGCTGGGCCTGGACGTGCCACGCGGCGCCAGTGTCTTCGACAACCTGCGCCATGTCGCCGAACAACTGCCGCAGACTAATTTGCTGGCCCTGGCCGCCGGCCTAACGACCGTGTTCATAGCCATCGTGGCCAGGCCCGTCAACCGCATCGTGCCGGCCATGCTGCTGGCCGTGGTGGGCGCCAGCCTGACGGCCATGGCGCTGTCCGCCGCCTGGCCGCAAGCCGACGCCTTGAAGATGGTCAGCGCCCTGCCCGGCCCGCTGCCGCCGCTGTCCTGGCCCGACCTGAGCGTGGACACTGTGCGCAGCCTGTTTGGCGCCACGCTGGTGATGACGCTGCTGGGCCTGACCGAAGCGGCGGCCATTGCACGCGCGGTGGCGCGCAAACACGGCGACACGCTGGACGGCAACCAGGAATTCCTGGGCCAGGGCCTGGCCAACCTGGCTGGCGCGTTTTTCTCGGCGCTGCCCAGCAGCGGCTCTTTCAACCGCTCGGGCGTGAATGTCGAATCGGGCGCGCGCACGCCGCTGGCTGCGGCCAGCGCGGCCCTGTTCCTGGTGTTGATCCTGAGCCTGGTGGCACCCCTGGCGCGCTACCTGCCGCTGGCCGTGGTGGCCGGCTTGTTGTTCGTGGTGGCCTGGGGCTTGATCGACTTTGCCGAGATCAGGCGCATCTGGCGCGATGAAAAACAAGACCGCATGCCGTTGCTGGTGACTCTGCTGGCCACGGTGACGCTGTCGCTGGAGTGGGCAATATTGCTGGGCATCACCAGCGCGCTGATTGCAAGGCGGCTGGCGCGCTGAAAGTGCGAGCGCCGATGTATTCGTTTGCAGCTCCGCCAGAGCAAGATCTTGGCCAAGCTGCCTAGGTAAAGCCTGGCCACTTGAAGCATGCTGAACGCTTGACGTATGGGTGTGGGGCCCGCAAACTGTAATCGTTTACAGCCACGGCAAATGTCCGCACAGGCATGGGCAGTCATCGGCCTGGCCACCACCAGGAGTTGCATTGAAGAGCCCGAACGTCCTGTTCATCATGGCCGACCAGTTGGCGGCCAGCGCCCTGGCCGCCTATGGCCACAAACTGGTCAAGACGCCCCACCTCGACCGCCTGGCGGCGCGCGGCACGGTGTTCGACAACGCCTACTCGCCCAACCCGATTTGCGCATCGTCACGCTTCGCCATGATGTCGGGGCAACGCTCTTCGCGCATCGGCGCTTTTGACAACGCCGCCGAGCTGCCCGCGTCGGTGCCCACCTTTGCGCACTACCTGCGCGCGCTGGGTTATCACACCTGCCTGTCGGGCAAGATGCACTTCGTGGGGCCTGACCAGTTGCACGGCTTCGAAGACCGCGTCACCACCGACATCTACCCCGCTGACTTTGGCTGGACGGCCGACTGGGAACGCAAGGTCGAGCCCTATGCGCCCAGCCAGATGAGCATGCGCGGCATCGTCGAATCAGGGCTGTGCGTGCGCTCTTTGCAGATGGACTACGACGACGACGTTGCCCACCAGGCTGTGCAGTGGCTGTATGACCATGCCAGGCGCCCTGCCGCTGACCCTTTCTTGCTGGTGGCCTCGTTCACCCACCCGCACAACCCATTCACCATCTCCCGCGAGTACTGGGATTTGTACGCGCACGCGCAGATTGAGATGCCTGCCGTGCCTTTCATTCCCTTTGAGCAGCGCGACCCCTGGAGCCAGCGCTACTACAAGCTGATCCGCCAGGACGAACACCGCGTGACTGACGAGATGATTCTGTCGGCGCGCCACGCCTACTACGGCATGGTCAGCTACGTTGACCACAAGGTGGGCTTGCTGCTGGACGCGCTGGAGAAAACGAATGCGCTGGACAACACCGTCATCGTCTTCACCGCCGACCACGGCGAGATGCTGGGCGAGCGTGGCATGTGGTTCAAGTTCAACCCCTTTGAGCCCTCAGTGAAGGTGCCGCTCATCATCCACGCGCCGGGTGCCAAGGCAGGGCAAAGGGTCAGTGCCAACTGCTCGCTGGTGGACCTGCTGCCCACGCTGGTAGACCTGGCCAGCGACGGCCACCCACCTGCAATGGTTGACCCTTGCGACGGCCACAGCCTGAGCGCTTGGCTGCACGGCAGCGACCCCGCGTGGACCGACGAAGCCTTGATCGAATTCACCGGCGAAGGTGTGCACGCGCCTGCGCTGATCCTGAAAAAAGGCGCCTACAAATACGTCTACTGCGAAGGCGACCCGGGCATGCTGTTTGACTTGCACAGCGACCCCGCAGAGCTGCGCAACCTGTGCCTCGAGCCAGCCTTCGCGCCACTGGCGCAGCGCTTCGTGGACGAGATTGAACAGCGCTTCGAGCCCGGCCGCATCAAGCAAGAAGTGCTGGCCAGCCAGCGCCGCCGCCTGTTCTTGCACAGCACCCTGACAAAAGGCGCGCACGCGCCGTGGGACTACCAGGTGCGCAAGGACGCTGCCAAGCAATACGTGCGCAGTGTGGCCAGCACCAGCACCAAGGCCACCAAAGCCATGGCGCGCTTCCCGTTTGTGCCCATGGTGCCGCCCGATACGCCGCGCGAACCGCGCAAGTCTTGGTTCACCGACTGACCGACCCCATGCCTGGAGACGCCATGCGCCTGACCCGCCGCTTCAAACCCTTTGCCGCTTTGTTCGCCAGTCTTGCGCTGCTGGCCAGCACCAGCGCTTGGGCGCAGACCTACCCTAACAAGCCAGTCAAGGTCATCGTGCCCTTTCCGGGTGGCGGCATCGTTGACCTCGTGACACGGGCCATCACCGACAAGATCGCAGCCAACTGGGGCGTGCCCATCATCGTCGAGCCCAAGCCCGGCGCCGGTGCTTTGCTGGGCACTGAATTTGTCGCCACGTCGGCACCCGACGGCTATACCTTTTTGGTGGCTTCCATTACCGGCTCAGTCGGCCCGCTGATCAACCCCAATTTCAAGAACGACTTGCGCAAAGACTTTGTCGCCGTGAGCATGTT
This sequence comes from Rubrivivax sp., assembly GCA_031379155.1. Lineage (GTDB taxonomy): Bacteria > Pseudomonadota > Gammaproteobacteria > Burkholderiales > Burkholderiaceae_C > Rubrivivax. Next base: position 3,414 of record JANNEX010000642.1, on the reverse strand, counting down.
TGCCAACGCGCCCAACGTCGCCGTGGTGCCGGCGGACTTCCCGGCTTCGAGCATGGCCGAACTGGTCGCGCTGGCGCGCAAAACACCCGGCCAGTTGAACTACGCCCACTCGGGCGCGGGCTCCACCAACCACCTGCCGGTGGAATTGCTGAAGGCCACGCGCGGCTTGCAGATGACCTCGGTGCCCTACAAAGGCCAGCCGCCGGCGGTGACCGACGTGCTGGGCGGCCAGATCCAGCTCTTCTTTGGCGCGCCCGCCTTGCTGGTGCAGCACGTGAAGGCGGGCAAGCTCAAGGCCATTGCCGTCACCTCCAGCAAGCGCCTGGACGATCTGCCCGCCGTACCCACGCTGGCCGAAGGTGGCTTTGGTGATGTCGTCGGCGGCTCAGGCTGGTTTGGCATCGTGGCGCCGCTGGGCACACCGGCCAGCGTGGTGGCCCGCTTCAACCAGGAAATCAACAACGCGCTGAAGTCGCCCGACGTGATCGAAAGGCTGCGCCGGGCCTATGCCTTCCCTGACGGAAGCACGCCAGAAGAGTTCAGCAAATTCCTGGCTGACGAGGGCGCCCGTTGGTCCAAACTGGTGAAGGATGCCAACATCAAGTTGGAGTGAGACCGAAAGCGCGTGCGGCAAGCCGACATCATTCACGCACGGCTTTCAATTGATCACGCCGCAGCCGCCGCAGCCCCAGCGCGCAGGCCCATTGGCGCAGCCCTTCGTGGTAGAAACCCAGCACGAGAAACACAGATTTCCGAGCGAGCCATGGCCGACCTACTGGAAGCAACGCGACACGCCACCCAAAATCAAGTCGAGGTGGAGGGCAGCAGGCTGTGTGGCTGCTTTTGCTGCGTGCAGATTTTTCCGCCCCGCGAAATCATGGCTTGGTCGGGCTTGGATGTGAGCAACTTTGACAACCCGGAATCGCTGGGCGCGGGCACCGCCCTGTGCCCACGCTGCGGCAGCGATTCAGTCATTGGCGACAAATCGGGCTACCCCATTGACGCTGACTTTCTGGGCCGCATGAACGAAGCCTGGTTCCAGAAAACCATCATCCGCAAACCGGGCGCCAAGAGCTGAGTCTTGCGCTGGCGCGCTTAGCTTGCCAACAGTGCCGCCACCCTTTCGCGCAAGCCATCGGGCGTGACCTGCGCCGGCTCTAGCGCCGGCCCCACGCCAAGCCCTACGGGTGAAAACAAGCCGCGCCTGAAGGGCTTGACCATGGCGCTGCCCTTTTCAATGCGGCTGAAGTACGAGCCCCACAGGTTGCTCAGGGCCATCGGCACCACGGGCACCGGGTGGGTTTGCAAGACCTTCATGACGCCGCCCTTGAATTCACCCAGGCTGCCATCTTTGGTCAGGCCGCCTTCGGGGAAGATGCACAGCAAGTCGCCGTCAGCCAGCACCTGGCGCGCGTCGGCAAAAGCCTGCTCATAGGCAGCAGGGTCTTCGCTGCGCGGTGCAATCGGAATCGCCTTGGCCAGCTTGAACAAGCGGCCCAGCAGCGGCGTGGCAAAGATGCGGTGGTCCATGATGAAACGGATGGGCCTGGGGCTGGCGCCCATCAGCAACACGGCATCGACAAAACTCACGTGGTTGCACACCAGGATGGCCGCGCCGCTGGCCGGGATGTGCTCGTCGCCACGCACTTTGAAGCGGTAGACAAAGTGCGTGAGCATCCAGGCCAGAAAGCGCAGCAGGTACTCAGGCACCAGCAAGAAGATGTAGATGGCCACCACGGCGTTGAGCACACCGACGATCAAGAACACCTGCGGGATGCTGAAGTGGGCCCCCAGCAGCAGCCCCACGCCGACCGAGCTAACGATCATGAAGAGTGCATTCAGGATGTTGTTGGCAGCAATGATTCGGGCGCGGTGGGTGGGCTGGCTGCGGATCTGAATCAGCGCGTACATGGGCACGCTGTAGATGCCGGCAAACAGGCTCAGCAGCGCCAGGTCAAACAGCACACGCCAGTGTGCGGGCGCGCCTATGAACTGCGACAACGTGAGCATGTGGGCTCCGGGCAGGCCGCGCGACGCGAAGTACAGGTCGATGGAAAACACGCTCATGCCGATGGCGCCCAGCGGCACCAGGCCGATCTCGACATGGCGGCGGCTGAGCAATTCACACAGCAGCGCGCCCACGCCAATGCCGATGGAAAACACCACCAGCAGCAGCGACGCGACTTGTTCGTTGCCGTGCAGCACGTCGCGCGCAAAACTGGGGAATTGGCTGAGGAAGACGGCGCCAAAAAACCACATCCAGCTGATGCCCAGCAGTGATCGAAAGACCACCACGTTGCCATGCGCCAGCAGCAGGTTGCGCCAGGTCTCGGTCACGGGGTTCCAGTTGATCTGCAAGCCCGGGTCGGTGGCCGGTGACGATGGCACGGCCTGCGCCAGCACCCGCCCCAGCACGGCCAAGCTGACGCAGGCTGCGGCCACGTAGCTGGCGCCGACTTGTGGCACGGCGATGAGCAAACCACCGGCCACGTTGCCCAGCAGGATGGCTACAAAAGTGCCCATCTCAACCATGCCGTTGCCGCCCGTCAGTTCACGCTCGTTCAGGTGCTGCGGCAGGTAGGCAAACTTCACGGGGCCAAACAGCGTGCTGTGCAGACCCATCAAAAACACGCAGCCCAGCAGCAGTGGCACGTTGTGGGTGATGAAGCCCAGGCCAGCCAGCAGCATGATGCCGATCTCAAGACTCTTGACAAAGCGGATCAGCACTTCTTTGGGGTACTTGTCGGCGAGCTGCCCACTGGTGGCCGAGAACAGCAAAAACGGCAGGATGAAGAGCGCGCCGATGACCAGGCCCGCGATGGCCGGCTCCAACCATGCCACCTGCAACTGGTAGGTCACCAACACCGTGAATGCGAACTTGAAAACGTTGTCGTTGCCGGCGCCCAAAAACTGCACCCAGAAAAACGGCGCAAAGCGGCGCTGGCCGAGCAGGGCAAACTGGTTGGGGTGGTCTTGTGGATTGCTCACGAGCGGGCTCTTTCGGTTGCGCCGACGCCGACTGTAGTGTCTGTGCCAGTCAAAGCGCGAGCTTCAAAGATTTGTGTGCCCAGTTGCGCAGAACCTGCGCGCAGTGAACGCTTGAGCACCAGGTCAAACAGCAAGGGGTTGTGTTCACGCACGCGGGTGAGCACGTCGACGTGCGCTTGCGCCAGCAGCCCAGCCCGCTGCAATCGCGGCAGTGAAAACAGCGGCATGACACCGGGCAGCGGGTGGTCTGAGCCGTGCAGCAGGCGTGCATGCCAGTCTTGGCGCGTGATCACCGTGCGCCAGACATGCGCGCTGCGGTTGCGCTGGAAGACGGCCGAGATGTCGCCCAGCAGCCGGCCCGCATGGCCACGCTCGTCCATCAGGCGTGCGAACAAATCAAAAGCCGGCACTTCCGGGAGCGAGCTT
>JANNEX010000625.1:0-9939 GCA_031379155.1 Rubrivivax sp. | reverse complement strand
AGGCCCAACGGCCAGCCAGCAGCAGCGTGGCCACAAAGCTGATGCCGATGACCACCGTGGCGGCGTGTGGCGCCCAGACGGTTTGGCGCAGCCAATGGGCGCGATCAGGTTGGCGCAAAGCACGCAGCGCAGGCCACAACCGCCACAGCGCAAAGGCCACGAAGATCAGCGCGAACAGGGTGGGCATTTGCCACAGCGGTGATGGCATCAATAGCGTGCTGGCCGCTGGCCTGGAGAACAGTGGCGCCACGCTGAGGCAACCAACGTAAAAACCCACGGGCGTGGCGGCGTAGGCCCAGTCACCCGAACCCAGGCGCGCCACGGCGCCAAAGACGCAGGCCCGGTTGAGCCAAGCGCCCAGCCCGAGCAATGCGCCGCCCACCACCGTCCACAGGCTGACCTCATAGCCGGCCGGCATGCTGCCCGCCCACTGCGCCAGTTGTGCCAGTGCCAAGCCACCGGCGACCCACAGCGAGGCTTCCAGCATGGCCGCAAGCCGGTGCGCACGGCCGCGCGTCAGCACTTCATCCACCGCAGCCACGGTGCAGGTGCCACCACGCTGAATGGCAAAGCCCATGGCTGCCACGCACAGCGCGGCCGCCAACCAGGCTGCGGTGAGTGCAATACCCTGCGAGTTCATTCGGAGTGCTTTCTTGACAATGCCGATGCCGATGCCGATGCCGAGCCCGATGCCAACGCGGGTGCGGATGCGGTTGATTCAGTGCCTGCGCAGTGGGCATGTGCCTTCTGCACTAACTAGGCAACTAGGGTGCCTTGACGTTCGAGACGATGGACTCGACCACGCCCGTGGCGGTGGCGAATTGCATCTCGCGGGTGGTGATGCCGTGACGCTTGGCGATCCAGGCGAAGTCGGTCCAAGCCGCCCACACGGCGCCTGATTCGTCTTGCGACACCAGCAAGCGCACGGGCCAGTCCAGGCCAGCGTTGGCGTTGGCGGTCAGAAACTGCGCGCCCAGGGGCGGGTTGCCAAATTCCAGCAGCGTGGAAGGCCGCAGTGTGATGCCGGCTTTGGCCGCCAGTTGCGCCTGGTCCACGGCCTGGAAGAAAGGGATGCCCTTGGCGGAAATGTCGGCGCGGATGCGCGCCACCGTCTCGTCCATCGAATAGGCGCTGCGCACGCGCACGATGCCGTCTGGGCCCACCGTTTGTGCCTGGGCGGTGGCTATGCAGGCCAACGCCAGCGCGCTGCCGGCAAAGAAGTGGTGTCTGGTTTTGAACATGTGAATCTTCCGCGTGTTGTGCAAGGGTGTGTGTGGTGTTCAGCTGCGCCACGAACCGCTCAGTGGTGTTCGACAACGCCTTCGATGGGGTCCGTGGGTTCGCGCCAGGGCGAGCGCGCCACCATCTTCATGGTGTCGGCATAACCGGCCTCGCGTCGTGCCAAGACGCCGGTGGGCGAGAAGTCGATGTCCTTGGTGTGGTCTTCGCCTTCCAGGCGCGGCGCCAGCAGGTGGGCCACGTGCATGGTGGTGCCACAGCCCCAGGATGACAGCTCTTTCACCGCCGGGTCAGCCTGCTTGCTGGCCGGCAGTTGCTGTGTCAGCTGGCGGATGACGTGGCGCAAACGGTGAATCTGCTTTTGGCGCGCAATGTGGCTGTCAGCGCGGCTGGCAAATTGAATGTCTTTGGTGCGCCCCATGACCTGCAAGATCGACTCGGGTTCGGGCGCGGTTTGGTGCCACACGTTGACGGCAAAGATCAATGTGTCGCGTCTGGGGCGGTCGTCCAGCACGGCTTCGATGGGCGTGTTGGAGTAGATGCCGCCGTCCCAGTAAGGCTCGCCGTCGATGCGCACGGCCGGGAAGGCTGGGGGCAGCGCACCTGAGGCCATCACGTGTTCAACGCACAGGGCTTCGTTGCGGCTGTCGAAGTAGCGCATGGCGCCAGTGCACGCGTTCACGGCGCCCACGGTCAGCCGCGTAGGCCCGCCGGGCAGGCTCTTGAAATCCACCAGCTCACCCAGCGTGCGCCGCAGTGGCTCGGTGCTGTAGTAGGCCGCCGACTCCACACCCACGTTGGCCCGTGTGCCGCGCAAGGCCGCCGGGTTGGGCTCAAAAAAAGCCGGGATGCCGCGCATCACGGTCGTCATGTTGGACACCCAGTTGCCCATGCCCAACCAGTCCAGCGGGCCGGCAATCAAGGTGGGCTGTTCCACATGGCGCCAAAACGCGTTCAGGCGTTCCATGCGCTGCTCCAGCGGGTTGCCAGCAATCAGCGCGGCGTTGATGGCGCCTATGGATGTGCCGATGACCCAGTCGGGTTCGATGCCGGCATCGTGCAGCGCCTCATACACGCCGACCTGATAGGCACCCAGGGCGCCACCGCCTTGCAGCACCAGCGCCACTTGCCCGGGCAGGCCGGACTGTGGGGCTGCGCGTGTGCGCCGGTTGGCGGGTGTGGCTGTCGTGGTGGTGCTCATGAAGGTCTCCTGGATTTGGGTGGCCGGACTGGGGCGCGCGCCCGACAACTTGGCATCAAGCGCGCGGCAACGCACTTACATCATCTTTTCCATCGTCGCCGGCTTCTTGTCGTTGACGATGTCGCCGATGGTCAGGTTCACGGCTTGCGAGCCGGTGTTCTTCCACCAGTGCTTGGTGCCCATGAATTCGCGCGCGGTCTCGCCCGCCTTGTGCAGGATGGGCACCGCGCACTTGCTGCTGTATTCATAGATCTCGCCGCTGTTGACCATGATCAAGGCCGGACGGTCTTCGTGGCTGTGCAACGGCACCACACCGCCGGGCATGATGGTCATGTGGCGCAGGCGCAAACGGCGCTGGTCGAGCATGACGTTTTCTTTGGCCAGGTCGATAGACGAGAGTTCGGTGTCCACCACGCCCACCGGCGCGGTGGCCGCGCCCGGCAGATCATTGGCGGCCACCTTGTCGGCCGGACACTGGCCGGCGTTGGCCAGGCCTGCCACAGCCAGGGCGGCAGCGGCCGCCAACAAACGAAGAGTGGGTAATTGCATGCGTAACTCCTGAAGGTTTGGCACAAAGGCCGGTTGGGTGAAATGAAATCGAAAGCGAAATCGACAGTGAAAGAAATGCAGAGCTCAGCGCTTGAACTTCAATGCGCGGTCCAGCCACCTTCTATGGGCAGGATGGCGCCCGTGATGGACGCTGCGTCGTCAGAGCACAGGAAAGAAGTCAGCGCGGCGACTTGTTCGACGGTGACGAACTTCTTCGTCGGCTGCGCCGCCAGCAGCACGTTGCGAATGACTTCGTCGGTGCTGAAGCCACGCGCCTTGGCGGTGTCCGGAATCTGCTGCTCAACCAGGGGCGTCAGCACATAGCCTGGGCACACGGCGTTGACGGTGATGCCCACTTCGGCCACCTCTAGCGCCACGGTTTTGGTGAAGCCCGCCACGCCGTGTTTGGCCGTGACGTAGGCCGACTTGTAGGGGCTGGCCACCAGGGCATGCGCCGAGGCGATGTTGACGATGCGGCCAAAGCCTTTGCGCTTCATGGCCGGCAGCGCCAGGCGCGTGGTGTGGAAGGTGGCCGACAGGTTGATGGCCAAGATGGCGTACCACTTGTCGACCGGGAATTCGTCCACCGGCGCCACGTGCTGGATGCCCGCGTTGTTGATCAGAAGGTCAATACAGCCAAATTCGGCCAGGGCCTTGCCCATCATCAGCTCGATGGCTTCGGGCCGGCTCATGTCAGCGCCGTCGTAGCGCACTTGCACGTCAAAGCGCTCGGCCAGTTCTTCTCTGAGTTGGTGGATGGCAGCCGCATCGCCAAAACCGTTGAGGATGACGTTGGCTCCTTGCGCAGCCAGGCTGCGGGCAATGCCCAGGCCTATGCCCGATGTGGAGCCGGTGACGAGTGCAGTCTTGCCTTTGAACATGGTGGTGGCCTCTTGCTTGAGTGGGGGTGGAGTGGTGTGCAGACCTTGCTGAACAAGTCCTTGCCCAACATCCGCGCTTGCTGCCCTAGTCGCCGCGCTGCGGCGAAAATTTCAAGCAAACACTTTTATTTCGCGCGCTGTAATCGAATCGGGGCGCTGGCCGACTCGCGTGCAGGGATCAAACAACGCAGCAACGACAAGGCAAGACAGGGGGCCTGGATTGAACGTAGAAAAGAAGATCGTCGTGGTGGGCGGCGGCTTTGCCGGCACCACGGTGGCCAAACGGCTGGCCGGCCGATTGCCAGCCGGCGTCTCACTGACCCTCATCTCCGAAGAGAGCTACACCACCTTCAACCCCATGCTGCCCGAGGCCGTAGGCGCTTCCATCTTCCCCGAGCAAGTGGTGGCGCCGCTGCGCGAAATCGTCAAGCCAGGGGCCATGCAGCGCTTCATCATGGGCCGCGTCACGGGTGTCGATGTGACCTCGCGCAGCTTGCGCTGCACCACGCTGGCGGGTCAACACACGCTGCCCTACGACCACTTGGTGCTGGCCTTTGGCAACCGCGCGCGCCTGGACCTCATGCCCGGCATGGCCGAACACAGCTTGCCGCTGAAGACCGTGGGGGACGCCATGGAAATTCGCAACGCGGTGCTGCGCCGCGTGGCGCGCATCGAACTTGAGACCAACCCCACACTGCGCGCTGCCTTGGGCCACTTCGTCGTCATCGGTGGCGGCTTTTCGGGTGTCGAAGTGGCGGGTGAGCTGGTGGACTGTTTGCGCAGCATCCACCGCTACTACCCCGGCGTGGCCGGCCATGAGTTGCAAGTCACCGTGCTTCGGGACCTGGACCGCCTGTTGCCCGAATTGCCACCCGCGTTGGGCTTGGCGGCCTTGAAGTCGCTGCGCACGCGTGGTGTGCAGGTGCGGCTGCAAACGCGTGCAGCGGCTGTGTTTGAGATGGCCGTGCAACTGGCTTCGGGCGAAAGCCTGGCCACGGGCACCGTCATCAGCACCATTGGCACGCAGCCCAACGCGCTGGTCGCCGCACTGGTGACGGCGCTGGGCCTGCCCACTGAGCTTGGCCGCGTCAAGGTGGCCGCCGATCTGTCCGTGGCCGGCCACCCCGGCCTGTGGGCGCTGGGCGATTGCGCCTGGGTACCCAACGCACACGACGCCAAACCCGCGCCACCCACAGCGCAGTTTGCGGTGCGCGAAGCGGGTCTGCTGGCCAGCAACTTGTTGGCCGCATTGCGCGGCGCACCCACGCGGCCTGTCAGCCACCGCTCTTTGGGTGAGATGGCCTCCATCGGCCACATGAAAGGCGTTGCCCATGTCCTGGGTCTGACGCTGTCGGGTCTGCCGGCGTGGCTGTTGTGGCGCGCCTACTACCTGTCGCAGATGCCCACGCTGCGGCGCAAGCTGCGCATCTTTGTCGAGTGGACTTGGGGCATGTGCTTTGCCACTGACATCACCCATCTGCATTTCAACGGCAGCCGGGCGCTGCAAGAGGCTGAGCGCCACGCACCCGGCAAGCCCCTCTACACGCCCTGAGTGGAGACTTCAGCGCGGCTTTGCGCAATGGCAAGAAACAGCGGTGTGCATCATGTGGCGACGATGCGATTTTGCAAGACCGGTGACAGGCGGCATGGGTCAATGGCGGCAGAGCGGCAAGCAGCCTTGCTTTGCACCGCCGTCAACCGCAACCGACTCACCGCATGGACCCGTTCTACTCCCAACTGATGCAGATGCGCTCGGCGCTGATGCGCACCGCGTGCAGCCGCCTGCGAAACCCTGACTGGGCTGCGGACGCCGTCTCTGAAACCTTGTTGGCGGCCCTGCAATCAAGGCCTGACTTCATGGCGCCCAAGCGCGTTCGGGCTTGGCTGCTGGGCATCTTGCGCCACAAGGTGGTGGACCAGCTGCGCCAACACCTGGACCCTGGCAGAAACTTTCCTCTGGACAACAGTGGCGACGGCGAAGACGGTGAGATCAACGATCCCTGCCCTCGGGCCGACCCCCTGCGTCGCTTTGCCGACAAGCAATTCATCACCGCCTTGCACAGACAACTTGAGCACCTGCCGCAGACGCACGCCCAAGCTTTCTTCATGCGCGAATGCCTGGGCAACGACACGGCGCAGATCTGCGACGAACTGGCCATCTCGGCCGGTAATCTTGGGGTCATGCTGCACCGCACGCGGCACCGCTTGCGCCACAGCTTGTCGGACCACCACGCGTAAAGCTGGCGCTGCGGCCGCCCGGCTGGGTGCGCCCGAGCTTGCGGGCATGGCCATGGCGGCTGGCCTGCCCGTCAGGCCAGTGAAGTGCCCGGTTTGTGGCTGCGCCGATAGCGACTGGGCGTGGTGCCAAAGTGGCGACGCAGCGTGTTGCACAGGTGCTGCTGCGTGGCAAAGCCGCAGTCGTGAGCCACCTCAACCAGGTTCAGACGGGACTCGCGCAGCAATTGGGCGGCACGGTCAAGCCGCATGGCCAGCACAAATTGGTGAGGCGACTGGCGTGTGAATTCGCTGAAGGCCAGCGCAAAACGATTCGGCGACAGGCCGGCTTCGCGGGCCAGGTCGGCGACCAGAATTCGCTCGGCCAGATGCGCGGTGATGTAGTCGCGCAGGCTGGCCAGCAGCTTGGGTGTCAGCGGGTTGGGTGCCCTGCCCGGGCCGCGCAGTTGTCGCGCCAGTCGCACCAGTATCAGCCGCGCCAGGCTGTCGGCGGCTTCGTCTTTCAACAGACCCGTGCCGTCGAGTTCAGCGGCCAGTTGGTCGGCGAAATAGCCTATGCCCGAGGCATGCGCATTGAACAGAGGTTGCCCCTCGTCGAAGGGCACACGGCCGTCAGCGGTGCCATCAAAGCCATCCATCCCATCGGCGTGAAAGTAGATGTTGAGGTGTCGGCTGGGCGAGTCTTTTTGCCACACCGTGGGCATGCCCGCCGGCACAAAAAACATTGAGTAGCGCGCCGCCTCAAAGCTGCGCTGCTTGTCGCCGTCAACACCGCCACTCACACGCGAGCGCGTGAGGTTCACCGACAGGCGCGAGATGGGCAGAGGCGGCACTTGCAGCGCGTAGGCTGGCGACGCGTAGATAGCGGCGCAGACGGCAGCTCTAGAGCCTGGACGCGTCAGCGCTTGGAGTTCCTTGCCCCCGGCCGTGGCCAGCGCTTGCGAATAGGCGTCAAGACCGTGGCGCACAAGTGCGTGCGCCGGGTTGTTGGTATCAAGTTTCATCGTCAGCTTTCTCAACGGGCTTTGCAAGAACCTGCGGCACTAACCCGCAAGGGCTGCGTGTTCTGTGCAAGACAGCGTCATGGCCGTCGTGCGCCAATGGTTCATGACGGTTTGGCCACGCTGGTTGGCATGGCGCAGCGTCTTGGCAAGTGGTCGTTTGGGCGCTTCAGCGCTTACAGCACACCTTGCCGTTGTGTGCCGTCGTGTGCCGTCGCCCAAGCCGGATCGTGTCCGCGCGGGCCGGAGGTTTTTACTGTCGATAACCCAGATGCTGGAGGACAAAGCACCATGATTTCCGACCACCAAAGACACCTCTTCGACGCCCAGAGCCGAAGCGGCACCAAACGCCACGACCGGCTCTCAACTCGCGCGCTGCGCCTGGGGGCCGTGGCCAGCGTGTTCATCGTGTTCGTGTGCAGCACGATCGCTGTGCAAGCCGACGAGCACGGCGTGAGCGCCCCGCACTTGCGCCGCTTCATTGCGCAGCAAGTCGGCGGCATTGAAAAACTCATGGTGCCCGCCAGCAACTTCGACATTCCTGTGCCAGCGGCCAAAGCGGCCGAGCCCGACCGCTTCCAGACCACCGAAGCCAAGCGCTTCCTGGGCAAGATGCTGTTCCACGACCCGGTGCGCACCGCGCGCATCAACATCAACAGTGGCGTGCCCGTCGACCTGCCTGCGGGCACGGCATTTGGCGGCACGGTGAATGCGTCCAATCCCAACGTGCAAGCCATCGTCAATGCGACGAAACAGACAGGCTCCTGCGGCACCTGCCACTTTGGCGAGGCTGCGACCAAGGCCGGCCAGCAAATCAATTTGCACGTCGGCGCCGAGGGCCGCGGCTACACCGACGAAAAGGGCAACTTCTTCACGCGCCGTCGCACGCAGGCAATCCTGGTCCAAAAGCGCTCGACGCCGCTCTTTGCCGGCGACACGCTGGTGGACGGCCTGCCCACGCTGACCGACATCGACACCATCCTGGGCAAGCGGGTGGTCACCACCCCGGCCGCATTCCGCCACGATCCGATGCCCAGTGCACTGCTGGCCACCGGCCGGCTTGATGAGCTGGACAGCGTGGGGCGCATGTCCATGTCGGTGATCGGTTTTGCCTTCAACAACCGCCTGCTCTTTGGCGGCTTTGCGGGCGAGCCCGAGACCACGATTGGCGCGCTCAACCCCTTTGACGACCCGGCGGGCGAGAACATCACGCTGCTGCTGTTGGACGCGCATCGCATGATCGGTGAGCAGTCGGCAGAGCTCATCAAAATCCCGACCTTCGTCAAGCTGTTCCAAGACGCATTCCCAAGGGAAGCGGCTGAAGCGGCGGCCAGCAGGGACCCGACCAAGCTCATCAACGACGTGACCGTGTTGCGTGCCACCGCCACCTTCTTGCGCACGGTGGTCACCCGCAACACGCCGTTTGACCGCTTCGTGGCGGGTGACAACCACGCGCTGAGCCCTAGCCAGCGGCGTGGCGCGCAACTCTTCTTTACCAAGGCCAGCGACGGCGGTGCTGGCTGCTCAGGCTGCCACAGCGGGCCCATGCTGAACAAACAAGCCAATGACCCCGACGTGGCTGGCATCGGCAAGTTCGTTGAAGAGAACTTCATCAATGTGGGCATCGGCGACCACCCGGTGCAAGCGCTTAACGCGCTGGAGCGCGGCCGCCTCAACCCAAACCGTCTGGGCAAGGACGGCTTCCCCTATCACGCCGAAGACACGGGCCGCCAAGAGATCACCGGCAACCCCGAGCACGCTTTCAAGTTCCGCAGCCTGACGCTGCGTCAGCTCAAGGACGGCGGCAACTTCTTCCACAACGCATCTTTCACCAAAGTGCGTGACGTGGTGGAGTACTTCAACGCCGGTGTGCCGCAAGACCCCACCGCAGGAGCGGCTGCAACCCTGTCGACGCGCTTCACCAACCCGCGCGGGCCTGGCTATCCCCGGGGTCTGGGCCTAACTGCCAGACAAGTAGACGACCTGACCGACTTCCTGGAAAACGGCCTCTATGACCCGGCGTTCAGCAACTACGACCCCAAGTCGACAACCGACGCCTTCCAGCCGCATGCCCGTGACTTGACGTTCTCAAAGTACCGCCCCGATCTGGCCGCGTTGGGCGCCAAGGACGGCTTCATGCTGAGCGGCCTGGCCATCAACAACAACGACCCGCTGTCACGGCGCGACCAGGGGCTTGAGTTTCTTGACGTGACTTCGCAGGCGCAGATCTCGCTCATCGAGCGCGACCGCGGCCGTGGCCACGACAAAGACCGCGACCGCGACGACGGCCGGCAACGTGACGTCTACCGCATCACCAACAACGGCACGGCTGTCATTGACACCCACCTGCTGCTGGTGGCCAAGGGTCTGCCACGCCAAATTGAACTGGTCAACGGCAGCGGCAAGACGCAGGGCGGCGACCCTTACCTGCGCGTCTTCCTCAAGGACGGTGTGATCCTGCCAGGCCAAAGCATCGTGGCGACGCTGGACTTCAAACGCGAGCGCCGCGATCCGCAGCTGACCTACAGCCTGGGTCTGCTGTCCGGGCAAGGGCGGCCATAGCCTAGGGCAGCGCGCGATCAAATCGCGCGCTGCAGCACGGCCCCGCAGAAGACCACGAACGCGACCCAGGCCACGGCTGCAAATGGCGCAAAACTCTCGACCGCATTCAGGTGAGCGCGGTTGGCCCGATTCACCCAGTCGGGCAACGGTGAGGTCGGCGCCGTTCTGTAGTCGGACGGTGTTGGAAACCCGCGCGCGCTGACGTAGCCGATGACGACCGGAATCCACAGCGCGCCGGTCAGGACTGAAGTCAACAGCAGATAAAAAAGCT
>JANNEX010000506.1:0-1540 GCA_031379155.1 Rubrivivax sp. | reverse complement strand
TGGCCGCGCAATGCCCTGTCCAACGGCCGTGAAATTGCGGGCAAGACGCTGGGCCTGGTGGGCTTTGGCTCCATTGGCCAGCTCACGGCCGGCCTGGCGCGTGGCCTGGGTATGCAAGTGCTGGCTTTTGACGCCATGCTGGATGCGGCACACCCGGCTTTTGCCGCCCACCACACGCGCAGCCTGGCGCTGGATGGTTTGCTCGCACACAGCGACGTCATCAGCCTGCACGTGCCGCTGGTGGACAGCACAAAGGGCCTGTTCAACGCGCAGCGCATCGCCACCATGAAAAAGGGCGCCGTGCTCATCAATACCGCGCGCGGCGGCATCGTCGATGAAGTGGCGCTGGCAGCCGCGCTCAAAAGCGGCCACCTGGGTGGCGCCGCCATCGACGTGTTTGACACCGAACCATTGCCCGCCGCGCCACATTTCCAGGGCTGCCCCAACCTCGTGCTAACGCCGCACATTGCTGGCGTCTCAGCCGAGTCCAACGAGCGCGTGAGCTTTTTGATTGCCGACAAAGTGCTGGAGGCTTTGCGATGAAGCTGCCGATGGCTGATGTGCAGGCCCGAGTCTCGCAGGCGCTGCAAGCCGCAGGGGCCAGCAAGCTCAGCGCCGACTGCACCGCACATGCGCTGGTGCTGGCGCAAGCCCAGGGCCTGGGCTCACACGGGCTGAGCCGCGTGGCCCAGTACAGCACGCACCTGCGCAATGGCCGCGCGGTGGGCAGTGCGCTGCCGGCGGTGGTCAAGCGCAAAGGCGGCGCCCTGCTTGTTGACGCGCAAGAAGGCCTGGCCTTTGCGGCTTGTGAACTGGCCGTGCGTGAAGCCATCAGCACGGCGCAGACTCAAGGCGTGGCCCTGGCCGGCGTCATGCGCAGCCACCATTGCGGTGTGCTGGTGGACCATCTGCGCGCCGTGGCTGCCGCTGGCATGGTGGGCCTGGGTTTTGCCAATTCACCCGCAGCCATGCCGGCGGCCGGTGGCAAACATCCCATCTTCGGCACCAACCCGGTGGCGGCGGTGTTCCCGAGCCGCAACGCAACGCCGTTGATGATTGATCTGAGCCTGAGCGAAGTGGCGCGTGGCAAGCTGATGGTGGCGGCCAAGGAAGGCAAGGCCATTCCGGCGGGCTGGGCGCTGGATGCCCAGGGCCAGCCCACCACCGACGCCAAGGCGGGGTTGGCGGGATCGATGTTGCCCATCGGCGCCGTGTCTTCGCCCAAGGGCGCCATGCTGGCGTTGGTGGTGGAACTGTTGGTGAGCGCATTGATCGGCGGCCAGTTCGGCTATGAAGCGTCGAGCTTTTTTGTCGACGAGGGAAACCGCCCCGGCATCGGCCAGGCCTTCATCGTCATCGACCCCGGCGCGCTGGCTGGGCGCGAGGCTTTCATGGACCGCATCGAAGTGCTGGTGGCTGAGATGTGCCGCGACGAGGGTGTGCGCCTGCCCGGCGCGCGGCGTGAAGCCTTGCTCAACCAGGCACGGGTGGCGGGCATTGAGGTGCCAGACGCCATGCTGGCAGCCTGGCAAGGTCGCTA
>JANNEX010000473.1:0-1616 GCA_031379155.1 Rubrivivax sp. | reverse complement strand
AACAAGCGGGCCACGTCGTTGAAAAGCGCCACCGACATCATCATCAGCAGCACCGCGATGCCACCGCGCTGCAGCCTTGCCAGCCAGGTGTCGGACACGGGGCGTCCGGTGACGCCTTCGAAAATGTAATACATCAGGTGGCCACCATCGAGCATGGGCAGCGGCAGCAGGTTGAGCACACCCAGGCTGACACTGACCAAGGCCAAAAAACCCAGGTAGTAGGCCAGGCCTTGTTGCACTGACTGGCCGGCATAGTCAGCAATGGTGATGGGGCCGCTGAGGTTCTTCAATGACGCTTCGCCGATGAGCATGCGGCCCAGCATGCGCACGGTCAGCGCCGACACTTCCCAGGTGCGCGACACACCCAGGCTGAGGCCGCTCGCAAAGCCGTGGCGCACCGTCACGCGCAGCGGCAGTTGACCGGGCTGTGCGTCTATGCGGCCCACGGTTTTGCCAGCGTCGGCCACCAGGCGCGGCAGCACTTCAATCTGCAAACTCTGGCCGGCACGCTCCACGGTCCATTGCATGGCCAGAGCCTGGGCTTGGGGCTGGCCGCCCGCCACTGAGGCGCGAACCTTGTCCACCACCTGCATGCCGTCGGCGATGGGTGCACCGTTGATGCTGAGCACACGGTCACCGCGTTGCAGCCCGGCCTTGGCCGCCGGGCCACCCACCACCACTTCACCCAGCACGGGCTCGCTGAAGGTGCCTGCCAGGCCCACCTTTTTGACAAAGCCGGCGTCCACGTCACGTGTGCTGAAGTCCGCCAGTTGCAGCGTCAGCGTGCGCGAGCCACGGCCGTCGCGGTCGGACAGTTGCAGCTTCAGATCTTGGCCGCGCAGTGCAGATTGCGTAACCTGCCAGCGCAGTTCTGACATCGACTCGACGTCCGACCATTGCTGGCCGTCGGATGAATACGAACGCACCCAGTCACCGGCACGCAAGCCCGAACGTTCGGCCGCGCTGCCAGCCGTGGGCGGGCCCAGCACAGCCTTGGGCTCATCGATGCCTATCCAATGTGCGGCGGCGTACAGCAGCACGGCCAGCAGCAGGTTGGCCAGTGGCCCCGCTGCCACGATGGCGGTGCGCCGCCACAGGTTTTGGCGGTTGAAAGCGCGTTGCAATTCTTGTGGCGACACCGCGCCCTCACGCTCGTCCAGCATGCGCACGTAACCGCCCAGTGGCAGGGCACACAAGACAAATTCGGTGCCGTCACGCTTGCCCACATGGCGCCACAGCACCTTGCCAAAGCCCACCGAAAAGCGCAGCACCTTGACACCACACGCCACCGCCACGCGGTAGTGGCCGTATTCGTGCACGACGATGAGCACGCCCAGCGTCAGCAAGAAAGCAAAGATGGTGGTGATCATGGGCGTAGGTCTTTCATAACCTGCTGCGCGCGTTGGCGCGCACGCTGGTCCAGTTCGAGCAAGTCGCCCAGGGTGTGATGGGCGCCCAGGCTGCTGTGCAAACTCTCCAGCGTGAGCGCGTTGACGCGGTGGATGTCGGTGAAGTTGATGTGGCCACCCAGGAAGGCGGCCACCGCTTCTTCATTGGCGGCATTCAGGATGGCCGTGGTGCCGGCCGGTGCACGCAAAGCGTCCCAGGCCAGGTAG
>JANNEX010000380.1:0-4345 GCA_031379155.1 Rubrivivax sp. | reverse complement strand
ACAAAGCCCGGCTTGCCGGCGATTTGATAGAGGTGAACTGTGATGCGCAAGACCCCATCCAAGATTCTTGAATCGGTTCATGAAACTGCCGTGGGCTTGCACAAGTCCGGCGTCATGGACCAGGTCACGCTGCGTGAATTTGATCGCATCTGCCTGCCGCAGGTGACACCGCTGAAACCGGCGCAGATCAAGCAGATTCGGGAGACTTCGCATGTCAGCCAGGCGGTGTTTGCGGCCCTGCTGAACACCAGCCTTTCCACGGTGCAAAAGTGGGAAATTGGCCAGAAGAAGCCCACCGGCACGGCTTTGAAATTGCTGCACTTGGTGCAGGAGCGCGGGCTGGACGTCGTCGCCTGACGCAATCCCAGCGCTGAAAGACCGAGCCGGGCGCACATGAGCAACTTCAGCTTCCTGCAAGCCGAATTCCCCGCCGTCTTCGAAGCCGCGCGCCAGGCCGAGGCGCATGGCCACAGCGACCCACGCGCCGCCTGCTTCTACGCCCGCCGCGCGCTGGAACTGGCGGTGACCTGGCTGTACCGGCACGACCGCAGCCTGCGCATGCCGTACCGCGAAGACCTGGCGGCCATGATCCACGAGCCCGGTTTTCAGCAAGCGGCGGGTGCTGCCATCAGCAGCAAGGCGCGGCTGATCAAGGACCTGGGCAACCGCGCCGTGCACGACGCGCGGCCCATGCAACCGGGTGAAGCGCTGGCCGCCACGCGCGAGCTGTTCCACTTTGGCTACTGGCTGGCGCGCAGCTACGCCCGCAGCGCGCGGCCGGCGCCCGACCTGGCCTTCGATGCCGCTCTGCTGCCGCAGCCCGTTGGCAAAGCACCCCAGCAGTCCACTGAACAGCTGCGACGCCTGCAAGCGCAGCTGCAAGAGCGCGATGCCGCGTTGCAAGCCCTGGCCGCCGAACGTGACGGCATGGCCGAACTGCTGGCCCAAGCGCAGGCTGACGTGGCGAAGGCTCTGGCCGCCAACCGCGCGGTGCCTGACACGCACGACTACGACGAAGCCACCACGCGCCGCGACCTCATCGACGTGCTGCTGCGTGAAGCCGGCTGGCTGCTGGACCAGCCGCGCGACCGCGAGTTCGAAGTCACCGGCATGCCCAACACCCAAGGGCTGGGTTACGTGGACTACGTGCTGTGGGGCGACGACGGCAAGCCCCTGGCACTGGTGGAGGCCAAGCGCAGTACGCGCGACGCGCGTGTAGGCCAGCAGCAGGCCAAGCTGTATGCCGACTGCCTGGAAGCTGCCTTCGGCCAGCGCCCGCTGATCTTCTGCTCCAACGGCTACGAACACTGGCTGTGGGACGACGCGATGTACCCGCCGCGCGCGGTGCAGGGCTTCTTGAAGAAGGCTGAGCTGGAACTAACTATTCAGCGCCGCAGCAGCCGCCAGCCGCTGGCTGAAGCGCCCATCGACGAAGCGATTGCCGGCCGCTACTACCAGACGCGCGCCATCCGCCGCATCGCCGAAACCTTCGAGGGCGACCATCAGCGCCGCGCGCTGGTGGTGATGGCCACCGGCGCCGGCAAGACACGCACCGTGATCGCGCTGGTGGACTTGCTGATGCGCTGCAACTGGGTCAAGCGCGCGCTGTTCCTGGCCGACCGCGTGGCGCTGGTCAATCAGGCGGTGAAGGAATTCAAGAAGGCGCTGCCGGGTGTGCCGCCCGTGAACCTGGTGACCGACAAGGACAGCGACGGCCGTGTCTGCGTCAGCACCTACCCCACGATGATGGGATTGATCGAGAACATGCAGGGTGGCCAGCGGCGCTTTGGCGTGGGCCACTTCGACCTCATCGTCATCGACGAAGCGCACCGCTCGGTCTACCAGAAGTACGGCGCCATCTTTGACTACTTCGACAGCCTGCTGGTGGGCCTGACCGCCACGCCGCGCGACGAGTTTGCGCGCGACACCTACCGCCTGTTCAACCTGGAGCGCGGCGTGCCCACCGACGCCTACGCGCTGCAAGACGCCGTGCAAGACGGCTACCTGGTGCCGGCCAAGGCGGTGTCGGTGCCGCTGCGCTTTGCGCGCGAAGGCATCCGCTATGCCGAGCTGAGTGAAGAAGAAAAAGAACAGTGGGATAGCGTGGACTGGGACGAAGAAGACCCCGCCCCACCCACCGAGGTCAACGCCGAAGCCGTGAACCGCTGGCTCTTCAATGCCGACACGGTGGACCTGGTGCTGCAGCACCTGATGAAACACGGCCTGAAGGTGGCCGGCGGCGACAGGCTGGGCAAGACCATCGTCTTCGCCAAGAACAACGCACACGCCGAATTCATCGCCCAGCGATTCAACGCGCACTACCCGCACCACAAGGGCTTGTTCGCGCGCGTTATCACCTTCAAGACCGAATACGCGCAGTCGCTGATCGACGACTTCAGCAATGCCGCCAAGGCGCCGCACATTGCCATCTCGGTGGACATGCTGGACACCGGCATCGACGTGCCCGAAGTGCTGAACCTGGTGTTCTTCAAGCTCGTGCGCAGCAAGACCAAGTTCTGGCAGATGGTGGGGCGCGGCACGCGCCTTTGCCCTGATGTGTTCGGGCCGGGTCTGCACAAGAGCGAGTTCCTGATCTTCGACTTCTGCCAGAACCTGGAGTTCTTTGAGCAGGACGTGCCCAGCAGCGAAGGCGCGCTGGGCTTGTCGCTGGGTGCGCGGCTCTTCAACGGCCGGGTGGAACTGCTGCGAGCGCTGGACGCGCTGCCGATGCAAACGCTGGCCGAGCCTGCGGCGCCCTGGAAAGACCATGACAACGCCAGCGTGCGCCGCGACACCGCCGAGCGGCTGCGCGCGCAGGTTTCGGCCATGAACCTGCAGAACTTCCTGGTGCGCCCGCGCAGCCGGCTGGTGGAGCAATGGCGTGACGCGCCGGCCTGGGCCGCGCTCGATGCCCAGGCCGCCGCCGAGCTGACCGACCCACACACGGGCCTGGCCGCACTGCCCCACGAACTGCCCAGCGAAGACGAAGAGGCCCAGCGCTTCGACCTCTTGCTGCTGCGCCTGCAGCTGAGTCTGCTGCACGCCGAACCTGGCTTCGACCGCCTGCGCCGCCAGGTGATGGAGATTGCCGGGCTGCTGAGCGAACAGGCCGCCATTCCGATGGTGAAGCAGGAACTGCTGTTGATCGAATCGCTGCTGTCCGACGCCTGGTGGCAGGACGTCACCGTGCCGATGCTTGAAAACGTGCGCCGCCGGCTGCGCCTGCTGGTCAAGCTGATCGAGCGGCGCGCGCGCAAGGTGGTCTACACCGACTTTGAAGACGCCATCGGCCCGGGCACGCAGGTGGTGCTGACGGGCATCACGCCGGTGGGCACCGACTTCGAACGCTTTCGGGCCAAGGCACGCGCTTTCCTGCGCGTGCACCAGGACCGGCTGGCGCTGCACAAGCTGCGCCGCAACCAGCCGCTGACGCCGATGGATCTGGCCGAGCTGGAACGCTTGCTGCAAGAGGCAGGGGCGAGCAGCAGCGACATCGAGAGGGCGCGTGGCAGCGACGCTGGCCTGGGGCTTTTTGTACGTTCTCTGGTGGGGCTGGACCGTGCGGCAGCCAAGGACTTGTTCAATGGCTTGCTGGTGACCGGCACACCCACCGCCAACCAGATCGAGTTCATCAATCTCGTCATTGACCACCTCACTGAGCAGGGCGTGATGGACGCGGCGCGGCTCTATGAGTCGCCTTTCACGGGTCTGTGCCCCACGGGCCCTGAAGGCCTGTTCTCCAAGGCCCAGGTCGAAGGCATTTTCGGCGCCCTTAAGCAGGTGCGTGATCGGGCCGTGGCCTAGCCGCTGCTACACTGCCGCCCGTCAGGAGAGAGCTTCCCCGTGAAGCCGCCGAAGGCGCAGAGGCCCAGCTCGCAAGAGCCCCTCGAACGCTCAGGCAAAAGGACTGACTTTTCACCTCACTGGAGAGAGGCCACCGCTGCAAGGCCAGGTGGTCCACCGAAGGGGCAAGGCTTGTTGGCCTGCGGTGCAAACCGTGGGTGCGGCAAGGCCGAATCTCTCAGGTAAAGCGGACAGCGAGGGCCCAGCAACACCGCACCTGCGGTGTTGGTCTTGATGCCCACTGCACCAGCAGTGTTGGTCTTGATGCCCTTGTGAGGTTGACCATGTCCGACTTGCTGCACACCCCCCTGCACGACTTGCATGTTGAACTGGGCGCACGTTTGGTGCCTTTTTCCGGCTACGAAATGCCGGTGCAATACCCCAGCGGCCTGATGGCCGAGCACAAGCAGTGCCGCGAATCGGCCGCGTTGTTTGATGTCTCGCACATGGGCCAGTTGCGCCTGGTGGGCGCGGATGCCGCCGCCGCGCTGGAAACCCTGGT
>JANNEX010000297.1:0-7228 GCA_031379155.1 Rubrivivax sp. | reverse complement strand
CGCACCGGTTCGTCCACTGCCACGCAAAAACAGCGCCCGCCGCGCCAAGGCCGAGCTGGCTGCCCGCGCACCATTGACCCCCGAAACCTGGATCGAAGCCGCGACCAGCGTGCTGGTGGACCAAGGCATAGACCATGTGCGTGTGGATGAACTGGCCAAGCAGCTTGAGGTCACACGCGGCAGTTTCTACTGGCACTTTCGCGACCGTGAAGACTTGCTGCGCAGGGTGTTGCAAGCCTGGAGCGAAAGCACCACCGAACAGCTCACGCGACGCCTGGCGAATGCCCACAACGACCCGCGTGAGCAGTTGCGCGACGTCATCTCGCTGCCCTTTCGTGGCCGCGCTGCGGCGCGTGCCGCACGCATCGAACTGGCCATACGCGCCTGGGCGCGGCGTGACCCCATGGCGCAGCAGGCGCTGGACGCGGCCGACGCTGCCAGGCTGGACTACCACCAGCACATCTTCCAGGCCCTGGGCTTTGCGCCCGACGAGGCGCATTCGCGTGGCTTCTTGCTGTATTGCTACGAAGTGGCCGAATCGCTGCTGACGCGCCAGAGCACGGTGGCGGCCAAACAAGCGCGCAGTGCATTTGTCCAACGCCTGGTCATGCAGCCGCTGGCGCAGGCCAAGGACGTGCAAAGGCCGCGTCGCAGCCGCCGTGCCGCAGCGCTTAGGTGATGCGCACGGCGCGCACGCCCACGCAGGGGTTGCTCAGCGCCAAGGCTTGCAGCGGCACTGTCGCGATGGCCGGGTCACTGGCGCTGCGCACCACCGCCACCAGCAGCAGCACGCTGTCTTTGCGCAAAACGCCGGGGTCCAGATCAAAACTGACGACGCCCGGGTTGAGCGGGTCGAGTTCACCCTTGGGCGACAGGCGCCGTGTGGCATCTGTGCTGCCGGCATAGTTCCAGCCGCCAGTGAGTGCAGCGCTGGCCCCGGTGCCCGAGTCGAGCATGGCCTGCACCGCGGGTGACCAGGGCACGTTGCCCGGCGCCCAGGTGGCCGGTTTGTTGAAGATGGCGGTGCGCGGCCTGGCGGTGTCGGTCCACCACAGCAGGGTGACTTGAAGGTCGGCGCCGCTGCGTGCCTGGCTGCCACGGTGGTGCACCACCACGTCCACCCGCCAAGGCTTGCTGGCCAGGCGACAAGCCGGCTCACCCGGGCCGCCTTCGGGCAGGTCGGGCAGCATGTCGAGCAAGTCGGCCTCGGTCGCCGTGGCCGTACCCCAGGGGTCGGCCAGCACATTGGCGGCCACGCCGGCATGCTTGTCCCAGAAGGTTTTGTCCAGGCGCACGCGCGTGTTGTTGGGCGCCGCGCCCAGGTTGACGACGGGCGCGCCCAGGTCGCGCAGCACTTCGCTGAAGTAGGCGTCCCAGACGCCGCTGACGGCCACACGCGGGTCGTGGCTGCTCTGGCGCAGCGCAGCCTGGAAGCGGCGCAGCAGCGCGGGCACGATCTTGTTGCTGCCACGCTGCCACGGCAGCGATGCGGGTGCGGGCAGCGTGCCTGCCGGCAGCGCGGTGGCGGGCGGCAGGCGCGGGCGCACGTCGGGGCTGGCGTGCCAGGGCCGCAGCTTGACACCGTCGGCCTTGAGCAGGCGCGCGCTGGCGCGGTGGCGCAGGTCACCGGCGTGCACACGCAGGTAGCTTTGGGGGGCCACGGCGGGTTGGTCCAGCCGCAGTTCCCAGACGCCGCGCGATGCGATGGCGGCGCGCAGCAGGCGCAAGTTGTCGGGCGCGCCGGACAGGAAGAAGGACAGATCCTCGACCGAAGCCTCGGGCAGGCCGTTGACCCTTTCGGTCCAGTCCCACTTCCACACGCCAGGCGCGGGTGCGGCTTCAAAGCGGCGCACGCCGTGCAGCACGCCCACGCTGGTGCCGGCCCACACTTCGGCCGGCAGTTGCGCATCGACAGCAATGGCAGTCACCGGTGCTGGCAGCTTGGCGCGCAGCCCGGTGGGCCACCAGGCGCCGACACCGTCGTACCACCACAGCGTGTCAGAAGCCGCGTCAGCAGGTGCGCCCACGGTGCCCAGGTAAAGCGCGCCTAACGCAGGTTGCGCGCCTTGCGGGGGCAGCAGGTTGGGTTCGATCTCGGTCCAGGTGAGGGCATTGCGCAGCGACGCCAGCGGGTCGGGCGCGGGTGCCAATGGGGGTGCCGGCACAGTGGCGCTGAGCAGCGGCAGGGGTGGGTTCGGCGCCCAGGTGCCGGCCAGTGCGCCGTTGTGCGAGCCCGGCACACGCGTGAAAAGCCAGACGGCGGTGTTGGACAGCAGCCAGACGGTGTCGGGGTCTTGCCAGCGGCAGACACGCACAGCCTCGCCCAGTGTGTCTTGCACCACGTTGACCACAGGCGCGCCTGGCGCGGCGGGGTTGGGGTACTGCGCCGGCAGCGGGTCACTGCCCGTGGGCAGTGTGGCCCAGCGCTTGCCGAAGGTGTCGCTGTACCACAGGCGGTGCGTGCCGACCAAAAACTGCGCCGTGGGTTTGATGGCCGCCGGCAGCACGCCACGCTGATGGCGCACCACGGCGGCCGTTGAATAAAAGGCCGCGAGGCCGCCTTCGGCCGGTGGCGCGCCCTTGCGATAGACCGGCCCGGCAGCCCACGAACTGCCCGGTGCCGACCAGGTGGCATTGGTGTACTGCGCCAGCCAGCGTTCTGGCGCCAGCGGGTCCATCACCACGCTGCCGCCGTCGCCCACCACCGCCACCTGCCAGGTGCCGCCCGAGCGGCGTTGCGCGGTGCCGTTGTCTTGCAGTCCGGCCATTATCTCGCCTTCAAACACCGGGTTGGCGCCGAGGTAGTTGGTTTCGCTGATCGACAGGCCTTGCTGGCGCGCATAAAAGCCGGCGCTGGAAGCCAGCACATCGTTGCGATAGACGCCGCCGTCGCAACCGGTCCACAAAGAATTGCCGGCGTTGGAAAAGACCAGTTCGTGCACGTCAGGGTGCACGCCTATGCCCAGCATTTGCTGCGCTGGGGTGCGCGTGCCAAACACCAGGCGCGCCGCGTTGACGGGGTCGGGCACCACGGTGTCGGCGACGATGGACGCGTCGTAAGAGCGCTTGGCGCCGTCGCGCGTGGTGAGCAGGGCCGTGTCGGCGGCCACGCGCGGGTCGCCCAGGTAGCTGCCGGCCACCACGACACGGTCTTCCTGCGTCGGGTGCACGGCCAGCGCGATGTCGTACCAGCCCGATGTGCGCAGCACGTCGGGCACATTGGCCACCGCCAAGGCTGTCAGTACCGGCTGCGGCGGCAAGGGCGGCGGCGTCACGGGCACGGCCGGGCTGTTGATGCGAAACAGGCCCGGTGGTGTGCCGGTGTCCAAGAACAGCCAGACCTTGGTCGGCTCAGCCGTGGCGGCCAGCACACCGCGCCCGGCGACATAGGCGTAAGGCGAGTTGACAGCGTCGACGGCCACAAAGCGGAAGACGTCGTAGCCAGCGTCGCGCACCCACAAGCCGAACACGGGGCCGTCTTGCACCCACACCCACAGGCGTTCGGGCCGCCCGCCTGCGCCGCCATGGGCGTTGGTGAAGAGCACATCGGTGCAGCGCAAGCCGGTGGCGGTGAAGGGGGCCACGCTGGTCGTGAATGGGCCGCCGCGCACGGGTTCCCACACGCTGTCAGTCGCCGCCGGCAGCTTGCGCTGGAACAGGCCGTTTCGCGTGGCTGCCACCACCAGGCTGCCGTCGGCGTTGCTGGCGATGCGGTAGATGCCGTCGCCCAGCAAGTTGATGGCTTCGCGCCGCCAGGGGTCTTGCAAGAAGCTGTTGAGCGGGTCTTCGGCGACGAACACACCCAGGCCACCTTCGGGGTCGCCGGGGCGGCCTGCGGGTGGGTTGCCGACCTCGCCGGTACCCAGGAAAACCACTTCCGTGTCGCCCGCGTTCTTGGGCCAGCGCACATGGATGGCGCCGCAGGCGTTGCGCTGCGCCGGCCGTGTGATGCCAGCCGTGTTGGTGGCCGCCAGCCCAGCCACCGAGACCCAGCTGGCACCACCGTCGGTGGTGGCCCAGACACCGCCGTTGGCCGACGCGGCATAGGCGCGCTGGCCATCAGGGTGCACGGCCAAGGCATTCACGCGCCCGCTGACGCGCGGCCGGCCTTCGGCCTGGCCACCGAGCAGCGCTTGTGGCCCCAGGGGCTGCCACAGCAGGTTGGCGCCGCTGGGCTCAGAGCGTGGGCGCGGTGCAGACGTTGCGGTGGCAGCATCGGCACGCCCGGCTTGCAGCGCAGCGCGCAGCGCCAGCAGTTCGTCGGGCGCGCCCAGGCCTTGGCGGCGTTCGGCATTGAAGGCGCGGCGGCCGGCGGCGTCGTCAGCGCGCGGTGCCACCGCATCAGCGCCCGGGGCTTGTGGCCAGTCGTAGTGCTTCATGCGCCGGCACCTCCGGTGGCAGGGCCGGTGCTGCCGTCATCGGGCACATCAGGTGCCACACGAATCCAGCCTTCGCGCAATTCACCCGGCTCGTCGGGCAGCAAGGCCGTTTGGGTGGCCGCCAGGATGGCGTCGGTGCGCCAGGTGGCGGGCGTGTCGCGCCACAAGAAGTTCTGGTGCTTGCCAAACACCGAGACCTTGGGCAGGCGCACCTGGCCCTTGGTGTCCAGATCGGTTTCCACCAACACCGGCCCGGTACGCAGCGAAGGCGCAATCTTGGCCAGGCCCGGGCCCACCCAGTCGCGCGCCAGGGCCAGCGCCTTGCGCGGCAGCACGCCGCTGGTCAAAGAACACTTGCCGGCCGGGTGCATCAGGATGGTCAGCGTCACCGTCTGCCCAATGTGCAAGGCCAGTGTGTCGTCTTCGTCTTTGCCGGCAATGTAAGGGTGGGTGATGCCCGTTTGCGCCAGCGCAGAAGCGCCCTGGCCTTGACCCAGCAAGCCCAACTGTCCACGGCTGCGGCCCGAGTTGGCGGCGCTGGCCGCGATGACCTTGTCGACCAAGCGCAGCTGTGAATAGTCGTCGTTGACAAAGAAGCCCAGCACGCCGTCGTCGCTGCGTGTGAGTTCGCCCACACGCACCGGGAAGGCGTGGCGCTTGGCGGCTTCTTCTGCTGCGGCCCAGTCGGCGGCGTCGCCGGCTTTGGACAGGTCGATGTCGGTGGGTGGCATCAACTCCAGGCGCAATTGCGCACGCACCACAGCGATGGGGCGGCCCACCAGGCCGGCGACATGTTCAGCGCCCAGCGCGGCAAAACTGTCCACCGTCCAAAGCGTGGTGTCGATGGCGCGCAGCATGGCCGACAGCGCCGACTCATCCGGCTTGGCCTGGTCCAGCGGCAGGCCCGTGCGCGCCACAGCGTCTGCCGCCACCAGGCCCGCTGCAAGGTCCGCCAACGCTCGTTGCGCGGGCAACAGGCCGTGGTGCGGGCCGGCGTCTGCAGGGCCGTCGCGGCCAGCGGCAATTTCCCAGCTCACGCCGCCGCTGACGCTTTCGTGCAGCAGCTCACCAATCGGTGCGCCGTCGACGCCAAAGACTTCCAGGCTTTCGTCCAGATGGTCGGGCAACAAGAAGCCCGCCACCGGGTTGATGGCCAAGGCCGCTTCGATCTGATCGACACGCGCTTCGCTGCCTTCGGCACCCACGAGCGTGGCGGCGTCCACGGCGCGGAACAGCCAGCGCGCCGGCCGCAGCAGGCGCGGCGGCAGGCTCAGCGCGTCGGCGTGGCTGGCCACGCTGCCACGCACGGGGGTCAGCGCGGGCGTCACGGGCACGTCCAGCGTGCGGCCAAAAGCGTCCACCAGGCGCGCGCGTGTGAGCGCGATGTGCCCGGCCAACACCGCACGCGGCGCTTGCACGGGTGCCGGGTTGTTGCTGCCAACGCCACCCGCAGCCGCTGGGCGGCGCAGGCCGTCACGCACCGGCAAGCCCAGCAGCAGCGAGCGCAGGCCGTCGAGCGAAGCCGTGACCAGGTCGAGGTTTTGCACCGCGTGGTCCAGCGTGCGGTAAGCGTTGGCGGTGTTGTCGTCGACCAAGCCGGCGTGCACGGCGTCAAGCTTGTCTTCGGCCGCCAGCCAGTCGGTGATGGCGCTGTGCAGCGTTTGTGCGCCGCCGCTGGTGAGCATGGAGCGGCCGCTGAAGCTGGCGGTGATGCCGTCAAAGCCGCCGTCGAAAGTGGTGGTGGTGTGTTCAAGGTCCAACGTGCCCAAGCGCCAGGCTTGCAGCGACGGTGGGTCGAGGCCGGTGATTTGCACTTCCCATTCCAGCCACAGAGGCACCCAGGGCTGCGACCAGGTGGTCACGCCCACGAGGTCGGGGTCGGCGCCCTTGTACAGAGAATAACGTCGAAGTTCAGTGGCCACCAGGCGCTGTTGTTCACGCTCGCCGGGCGGGCTTCCCAAGGTCTGGTTGGCAGCGCGATCACCACCCTTGACGCGCCGGGTGTTGAGTGCCGCCGTGGCCCCGTCATAGGTGCCGTCGGCGCCAAAACGCAGCACACTTTCGGCCTTCAGGCGGCGCAACAGCGCCACCCTGTCCTGGCCGGGTGCGGCGGCGGCAATGGCCAGCCATTCGTCGTGATAGGGGTCGTGCAACAGCGCTTCGCGCGCCAGCGCCAACAGCTCATGGGGCACGCTGCCGTTGCCCAGCGTGCTGATGAAACGGTCGCGCGCAATGACGCCGCTGACTTCTTGAATGACGTGTGTGGGCCAGCGGCAGCTGAGCTTGCCGTCGGCCGAAGCGCGCCCGTCGCCACCGTGTCGCAGGCTGCGGCCGGCGCCACGCAGGCCGACGATGGGGTCGCTGGGAAAGGTCCAGCGCGCAGCCGGGCGGTCAACCACACGCGCTTCGGTGGGCGCCAGCACTTCACCCACACGCGAACGCGCCAAGTCGTGGATGACGTTGGCACTGGCCGTGCTCAGGCCGGGTTTGCTTTTGACGCTGAAAGACAGCTGGGCTGCGGCGAAACCGCCCGCTTGCGGCGCGTTGCCAGTCGCGCGTACCGCGCTGGCCTCGTGCGAGCGCGTGGCCGCGAACACACCGCGCTGTGTGGCCAGCGTGCCCTTGATCGTCTTGCCGCCCAGTTGCAAGCCGCCTGCGCCGCCCGTCTGCACACGCTGCAAGTAGCGGTCATTGCCCGCGCTGCCGGCGGGCAGCGAGGCAAAGCCGGTGGCGTGTTCATGCTCTTCCAGTTCGGCCACGCCATCGGCCGCAGCCAGGCGCGACATGCGCTGCGTGGTGAAGGCGGCCAGCAGCCTTTCGGTGGCGCGCTGCTGGTCGGCGGTGGCGCC
>JANNEX010000288.1:0-5819 GCA_031379155.1 Rubrivivax sp. | reverse complement strand
CGCAAACACCACCAGCGACGCCACGGCCAGCGTGGCCACGAAGGTAGCGAGGCGTTTGCGCAGGAAGGGGCCCATTTAAGACCGCGATGAGGTTTGCGACATGTGGGAAATATGATGCCCTATCAAAGCCAGGGCACTGACATGGACACCCGCATTTCATTCAACACGGCACAGGTCTGCATCGCGGGCCGTTGGCGCGCCAGCGATTCCGGCCAGAAGCTGGCCCTCCACAACCCGTCTGACGGCAGCGTGCTGGCGCACATCGCACGCGGCAATGCGGCTGACATAGCCGCGGCTGTCACAGCCGCACAAGCCGCGCTGGACGGCGAGTGGGGCAGCCTGACCGCCACCGAGCGTGGCCGCTTGCTGATGAAGATGAGTGCAGCCGTGCTGGCCCAAGCGGATGAGCTGGCGCGGCTGGAAGCGCTGGACGTGGGCAAGCCGCTCAAACAAGGCCGCGCGGATGCCGTGGCGCTGGCGCGCTACCTGGAGTTCTACGGCGGCGCTGCCGACAAGGTGATGGGCAAGACGATTCCCTTCGCCAACGGCTACACGGCGCTGACCTGGCGCGAGCCACATGGCGTCACCGCGCACATCGTGCCCTGGAACTACCCCATGCAGATCATCGGCCGCAGTGTGGGCGCGGCGCTGGCCATGGGCAACGCCTGTGTGCTCAAGCCCGCCGAAGAGGCTTGCCTGACGGCGCTGGCTTTTGTGCGCATCGCGCATCAGTGCGGGCTGCCGGCGGGGGCCTTGAACGTGGTGACGGGGCTGGGTGAAGTTGCGGGTGCAGCGCTGTCGGCGCACCCGGGGGTGCGGCTTGTGTCATTCACGGGCTCGGTGGCGGTGGGCGCCTTGATTCAGGCCGCAGCGGCGAAGAACGCCGTGCCCGTGACGCTGGAGCTGGGTGGCAAGAGCCCGCAGTTGGTGTTTGATGACGCTGACCTGGATGCGGCCGAGCCTTTCTTGGTCAACGCCGGTATCCAAAACGCCGGCCAGACCTGCTCAGCGGCGTCACGCATACTGGTGCAGCGCGGCGTGTTTGACGAGGTGGTGGCGCGCATGAGCCAGCGCTACCGCGCGCTGCGTGTGGGGCCGGCGCTGAGCGACCCGGACGTGGGCCCACTCATCAGCCGGCGCCAGCAAGACATCGTGCAGGGCTATCTCTCGCTGGCGCAGGGCGGTGGTGTGCGCGTGGCTGCGCAAGCCTCGCTGCCCGCCGATCTGCCGGCGGGTGGTTGTTATGTCGCGCCCACCTTGGTGGTGGGCAGCAGTGACAGCCACCGCCTGGCCCAGGAAGAGGTCTTCGGCCCGCTGCAACTGGTGCTGCCTTTTGACGACGAAGCGCAGGCCGTGGCAATCGCCAACGGCACGGCCTTCGGCCTGGTGGCGGGGGTCTGGACACGCGATGGCAGCCGCGCGCTGCGTCTGGCGCGCAAGCTGCACTGCGGCCAGGTTTTCATTAACAACTACGGCGCTGGTGGTGGCATCGAGCTGCCCTTTGGCGGTGTCAAACACTCGGGCCACGGGCGTGAAAAGGGCTTTGAGGCGCTGTATGGATTCTCGAGCCTCAAGACGGTGGCCATCAAGCACGATTGACAGCATGATCGAGCCCGGGTTGAATCTGCAGCTCAATCGTCATACACTGTCTGACAACTCCGCAACGTGCAGAGATCACCATGCGTATCAACGCCCGCTTTGACCCCGCCGCCGAAAAGCAGATCGAGTATCTGGCCCAGAGCACCGGCCACAACGTGAGCCACGTGGTGCGCGAGGCCGTGGCCCATTACTACACCCATGTGCGCGCGCAGCAGGGCCGGCCCAGCCGCTTTTTGGCGCTGGCCGGCAGCGGTGACAGCGGGCGCAGCGATGTCGCGTCCAACGTCAAGGCGCACCTTGTTGACATCCTGGGCCGGAAGTTCAAGCCCGTGTCCGCCCTCAAAGCGGCCCTCAAAGCGGCCGTCAAAACGGCCGCCACCTCAAAGCGCAAGCCCAGCCGCTGAATGATCGCCGTCGACACGGGCTTTTTGTACGCCCTGGCCGACCAGCGCGATGCCTGGCATGCACGCGCGCTGGCCTTTGTGCAGCATGGCGTTCACGAGCCCTGGGTCACCACCTGGCCCGTGCTGACGGAAGCCTGCCACCTGCTGCTGGCACGATTGGGAGGTAATTTCGCCGAGCAGCTGATGGCCGACGTGGCCGAAGGCGGCTTGAGCGTGTGGAGCCCCGCCGCACCGGCCATCGCAGAGCTGTCGCCGCTGATGCACAAATACGCCGCCCTGCCCATGGACCTGGCCGACGCCAGCCTGGTGTTGCTGGCCCAGCACCTGGGCCACGGTCGCATCCTCACCACCGACGAACGCGACTTCGGCGCCTACCGCTGGAAGAACCGCAAGCCCTTCAAAAACGTGCTCATGGAGACCGCATGACAAACACACTTCGTCCTGGCCGGCTGGACGGCAAGGTGGCCATCGTCACCGGTGGCGGCTCTGGTTTCGGCGCCGGCATCTGCGCCAAATTTGTCGCCGAAGGCGCCCAGGTGGTGGTCGCCGACATCAATTTCCAAGCGGCGCTGGACGTGGCAGCCAGCCTGGGCGCGCACGCGCGGGGCTTGCGGGTTGACGTGGCTAACGCCATGGATGTGCGACTGATGATGGAGGGCGCCGAGCTGCACTTTGGCCGCATCGACATCCTGGTCAACAACGCCGGCGTCACGCACTTGCCGCAGGCGCTGGAAGAGGTCAGCGAAGCGGACTTCGACCGCATCGTGGCCGTCAACATGAAGGCCATCTACCTGGCCATGCGCGAAGTGGTGCCACGTTTCAAGGCCAACGCGCCGGGTGTGAAAGGGGTGCGCGGGGTCGTGCTCAACATGGCCAGCACGGCCGGTGTCAGCCCAAGGCCACGCCTGGGTTGGTACAACGCCAGCAAGGGCTGGGTCATTACCGCCACGCGTGCCAACGCGGTCGAACTGGCACCTTACGGCATCCGCGTGGTGGCCCTCAACCCAGTGGCCGGTGAGACGCCGCTGCTCAAAAGTTTCATGGGACAAGACACGCCAGAGATGCGCGCCAAGTTTTTGTCGACCATTCCACTGGGCCGCTTTTCAACGCCTGAAGACCTGGGCAATGCGGCTTGCTACCTGTGCAGTGACGAAGCCAGCATGGTCACTGGCGTGTGCATGGAAGTGGACGGCGGGCGGTGCATCTAATCGCCCAGATAGGCCAGCCGATACCGAAGTTGCAATTTCTGTCCCCCCCGTTTTAGGGGGGCGCTTGGGCGCTGGTCACCGGCAGCGCTTGCAACACGCTAGCCTCGGCCATCGACGCAGGAGAGTGCTTAATGAATGGTTTGCTTTGTGTGCGTGCCGGGCTGGCCGGCCTGTTGGCATGGGGCTGGATGTCCCCGGTGTTTGCGCAATCGGTGTTTGTGCGCGGCTTCGAAGCCACGTCACAACTCGATAACTGCGCACTCAACCAGTGCTTCCGTCCGCCCGACACCATGGGCGCCATCGGTACCACCCAATTTCTGGAAACCAACAACGGCAGCATCGCGGTTTTTGACAAAACCAGCGGCGCCTTGACCCAGCGCTGGAGCATGCCCACTTTCTGGGGCAACGCCGGCCTGCCCGGGGGCGCCAGTGGCGATCAACGCGTGCTGTTTGACCATTACACCAACCGCTGGATCATGAGTGGCTTTGGCACCGGCTCCAACATCATCAACGTCGGCATTTCGAACACGGCCGACGCGCTGGGCGGATGGAAGTCGGTGGCCATCACCGTGCTGCCCAGCGGCACCGCCGACTACCCCACGCTGGCGCTGGACGACAAGGGCGTCTACATCGCCACCAACAACTTCACGCCCAGTTTTGCAGGCACCAGCTTGATGGTCATTCCCAAGACCAGCTTGTTTGGCGCACTGCCCAGCACAGCCGGCATGACCACCTTCACTTCGCCCAACACGGGCTTGCTGGACAACGGTTTTGCGATTCAGCCTGCACTCAACTGGCAGGGCAACCCGGGCAACACGGCGGCGGTGATTGCTGACAGCCGTGTGGCCGACGTCCAGGTCTTCTACAAGCTCAATGGCGTGAACGCGGCGGGTGCCACTCAAACCGTGGGGACGCAGATTGTGGGCACGGGCTACACCGCAGCCGGTGCCGGCCGCCAGCCCGATGGCACACGCCTGGTCGACACGCTAGGCCCGCGCATCTCGGCCAATTCGGTGCTCGTCAACGGCAAGGTGTTTTCCACCGCCACCGTCAGGGCCGACGCCGCCGTGGGCGACTTTGCCGCCGTGCGCTGGACGGTGGTCGACGCCAGCACCGGCGGCTTGCTGTCCAGCGGCAAGATCCAGCTGGCCAACTTCGATTACTTTCAAGGCGCGGTGGCTGTCAACGAATTTGGCGAAGCGGTGATTGCCTACAACCGCTCGGGCAGCAGCACGGCAGACGGCAACGGCGACGGCCTGGCTGACGGCAACATCAGTTTTCTGGCGCGCGCTTATGACCTCAGCGGCAGCGCGCTGGTGCAAGACGGCGCAGAAATGCTGCTGCGGGTCAGCCCCATCAGTGACTACCACTGCGGCAACCGCACGCCCATCGCCACCGACTGCCGCCAGCGTTGGGGCGACTATGCCGCAGTGACCATGGACCCCAGCGACCATCGCCGCTTCTACGCCATCGGCGAGTACGCGTCGCAGTGGGCGCCCATACCCGCCATCTCTACCGACGCGCGTGCCATCTGGGCCACCTATGTGGCCGAAATTACCATGGTGCCGGAGCCCGAGACTTACTCACTCATGGTGTTAGGTCTGGCGGTCCTTGCCTTCGCCGCGCGCAAGCGGCGTCAGGACAGCTTGTAGGTCTGCAAGTGGATGCTGGTCTCGGTGGCACCAATGCCCTTGATCAGCCGCACCCGTTCCAGCACCTCGGCCAATTCGGCCAAGTTGGCCGCGCGCAGCTCGGCCAGCAAGTCCCAGCGGCCGTTGGTGTCGTGCAGCGCGGCCACGCCGGGCTCACCCAGCAGCGTGCTGATGACGGTGCGTGTCTGGTTGCCCTCAACAGCAATGCTCATCCAGGCGCTGATGCGCTGGGTTTGCGCGTCGGGACGCAGCAGCACGGTGTAGCCCACCAGCACGCCGTCGTCTTCGAGCTTGCGGATGCGGTTGCTGACGGTGCCGCGTGACACGCCCAGTTTGCTGGCCAGCGTGGCGACGCTGGCACGCGCGTCCTGGCGCAGCAGGGCAATCAGCTGAAGGTCGGTCGAGTCCATGGGCAATTCTGTCACTTGGGCAGCCGCCCCTGCCAAAACGGCAAGAAGCTGACATAAGTGAAGCACTTTTGCCGCTTCCGCCTGCCGCAGCCCTCCCCAAGAATCGTGGCCATCCCCAAACACTGCTTCCCAGGACTGCGCCATGACCACCTTGCTGACCACCCATGACATCGCCCGCATCGTCGCCGCCCATGGCTTGCCCACGGTGCTGCGCCGCATGGAGGCGGCCATCACGGCTGACTTTGGCCGCTGGTCCGACTTTGACAAAGTGGCCCGTGTGGCCAGCCATTCAAGCACCGGCGTGATCGAGTTGATGCCCGTGGCCGACGCCGCCCACTACAGCTTCAAGTACGTCAATGGCCACCCCGGCAACGGCCGCCTAGGCCTGCCCACGGTGATGGCCTTTGGCGTGCTGGCCGACGTGGCCAGCGGCAAACCTACCCTGCTAAGTGAGCTGACCATCACCACCGCCATGCGCACGGCGGCGACGTCGGTGATGGCCGCACGCGCACTGGCGCGGCCCGGCGCGCGTACCATGGCGCTGAT
>JANNEX010000270.1:0-3176 GCA_031379155.1 Rubrivivax sp. | reverse complement strand
GTTGGACATGACGATCATCTTCAGTGGCACTTGGCGGCGCACCAGCGTTTCCAACTCACCGCAGGTGAAGCCAAAGCTGCCGTCGCCCATCACCGCCACCACCGTGGCCTGCGGGCGGCCGATGGCCGCGCCTATGCCGGCAGAGAGTGAAAAGCCCAGCGCGCCGTGGGCGCGGTTGGTGATGAACTGGCGGCCGCTGCGCTGCTGCTGCCAGTAGGCGGCCAGGTAGGGGCAAGGCGTGCCGGGGTCGGCAACCACGATGGCATGGGTGGGCAGCAGGCGGTTGAGTGCGTCGACCACCCGTTCGGGTTTGATGGGCCGTGCCAGTGACGCCGCCAGCGGCGCCAGCGCGGCGGCCTTGGCGGCGCGCGCGGTGGCGGCAATCTGGTGGCCATCGGCGCGTGCGACTTCAGGGCCAGGCAAGCGCTGGCGCACCGCAAGGTCCAGCGCCAGCAGCGCCAGGCGCGCGTCGCCCACCAGGCCGATGTCGGTGCGGTAGTTGGCGCCAATGACCATGGGGTCGGCATCGATGTGCACGATGCAAACCTGGCGCGAAGGCACACGCCAATGTTCAGTGGTGGTTGACCCGGCGCGGCAGCCCACCAACAACACCAGGTCGGCCTGCGCCACCACGGCGCGGGTGGCTTCAATGCCGCCGTTGGCGCCCACCACGCCGGCACACAAGGGGTGGGTGTCGGCCAGGCTGCCTTTGCCGCTGATGGTGGTGCACACGGGGGCATTCAGCGCGCGGGCCAGGCTGTCCAGCGCATCGCACGCACCCGCGATGATCACGCCACCGCCGCAGAGGATGACGGGTGAACGTGCCGCCACCAGGCGGGCAGCGGCACGCTCGATGTCCGCCGCGTCGGGCGCCGATGGCAGGGCCGGGAAGCGGCTGTGTTCTTCTTGCGCCCACACATCGGCATCATCAAGCTCGTGCTTTTGCACGTCGTAGGGCAAGCAGATATGGGCCGCACCCGGTTTGCCGGTGGTCATGGCGCGAAAGGCGCCGCGCACGATGCCTGGGATCTGGTCGGCACGCTGCACGGTGGCGTTCCACTTCGTCAGCGGGCGGTACAGGGCTTGTTGGTCCAACTCGGTCAATGGGTACTTGCCACGCGAGCCCACCGAGACATCGCTGGTGATGCCCAGCACCGCCACCGATGATTCATTGGCCTCCACCAAACCGGGCAGCAAGTAGGTGGCGCCGCCACCGCTGGGGCCTTCGCACACGCCGACACGGCCAGTCACGCGGGCATAGCCGTCGGCCATGTAGGCGGCGCTGCGTTCGTCGCGCGCCAGGATGTGTTCCATGCCGTGGTCCAGCCGCGCCAGCGCGTCGTAAAAGGGCAGGCTGGTGTCGCCGCACAGGCCAAAGATGTGCTTCACGCCGTTGAGTGAAAGCATGCGCACCAGGGCTTCGGCGCCAGTGAGTGTGGTCATGGATGAAAAGCTGGGGGTTGCCTTAGAGTCATTGCAGATCGTGTCAGGGTTTGCATGGGCCAACAAGTGGTGGTTATCGGGGCCGGCATCATCGGTGCTGTCAGCGCCATTGAAGCGTTAGACGCGGGACACGCGGTGACCCTGCTTGACCCTGCAACGCCGGGCGGTGAACAGGCCGCCAGCTATGGCAACGCGGGCTGGCTGTCATCGCATTCCGTGCTGCCACCTGCCGAGCCCGGTTTGTGGAAAAAGCTGCCGCGTTTTTTGCTGGACAGGAGCGGGCCTTTGACTATCCGCTGGGCCCACCTGCCACGCGCCACGCCGTGGCTGCTGCGCTACCTGGCGTCGGGCTGGACGGCGCAACGTGTGGCCGTCACCGCAGCGGCGCTGCGCAGCTTGCTGGTGGACGCCGCCGCGTTGCACACCAATCTGGCACGCCGCGCAGGTGTGCCAGAACTGATACAGCAGCGCGGCTTGCTGCACCTCTACCGCGACCCCGCGGACTTCGAGAAGGAGCGCGCAGGCTGGCAGATTCGCCACGCCAACGGCGTGCGCTGGGACGAGCTGGACGCCGCTGCTCTGCGCCGTGCCGAGCCCGGCCTGCAAGCGCGCTACGGCTTCGCGGTGCGCGTGCCCGAAGCCGGCCAGTGCACGGACCCCGGCGCCTATGTGGCAGCACTGGCGGCCTATGCGCGTGTGCGTGGCGCCACCTTGGTGGCCGGCCGCGCGCGCGGCTTTTGCATCGAAGGGCGCCGCTTGCGCGCGGTGCACCTTGACGCGAACGGCCAGTCGCTGTCGCTGGACTGCGACGCCGCCGTCATCGCCGCTGGCATTCATTCGCAAAGCCTGGCGGCGCAGGCGGGTGACCGTGTGCCACTGCAATCCGAGCGCGGCTATCACATTCAAATTCCCCACGCAGCCGTGATGCCACGGCACTCCTTCATGGCTGCTGATCGCAAGGTCGTGGTCAGCCCCATGCGCGGTGGCTTGCGTGTGGCCGGCCAGGTGGAGATTGCCGGCGTGCACGCCGCGCCTGACTGGCGCCGTGCTGACATCTTGCTCCAGCACCTGACCAACATCCTGCCGGATTTGATAGAGCCTGGGGCCAGCGCCCCGGCCACACGCTGGCTGGGCCACCGGCCCAGCACCTGCGACGGCTTGCCGTGCATAGGCCGCGCCAGCGCCTGTGACAACATCATCCACGCCTTTGGCCACGGCCATGTCGGCCTGGTGTCCGCCGCACGCACGGGCCGCCTGGTGGCACAACTGCTGAGCCGGCAAACGCCTGAGATCGACTTGTCGCCCTTCGCGGCGACACGTTTTGTCTAACGCTGAAATTGAACGAAAGATGGAGCCGACATGAATGCCAACACCCGCACCACCGTGGCGCGCGGCGGCAAGGCCCTCTACGGCGCGCCGCTGGGCATCTTGATGCTGGAAGCGCGCTTTGCGCGCATCCCGGGCGACATGGGCAACGGCCTGACGTGGCCCTTCCCCGTGCTCTACAAAGTGGTCAGCGGTGCCAGCCCCGAAAAGGTCGTGCTGCAAGGCGCGCGCGGACTGCTGCCCGACTTCATCGCTGGCGCGCGCGAGCTGGTGCATCTGGGGGCTGAAGCCATCACCACCAACTGCGGTTTCCTGTCGCTGTTCCAGGCCGAACTGGCTGCCGCCGTGCAGGTGCCCGTGGCCACCTCGTCGTTGATGCAAGTGCCCTGGGTGCAGGCCACGCTGCC
>JANNEX010000268.1:0-13373 GCA_031379155.1 Rubrivivax sp. | reverse complement strand
AAACGCCAATTCTGACGATTGGACAACGCACTGGTTTGGCACTTCACGGCCTGTATATTCCATACAAAGCACTGTGCAACACCCGCCAGCGCGTGGAGACAAACCGTGGCCGACGTGAAGCTGTCAGGGGTCGGCAAGGCCTACGGCGAAGTGAAAATCTTGCGCGGCATCGACCTGGACATTCGCGACGGCGAATTCATGGTTTTTGTCGGCCCCAGCGGCTGCGGCAAAAGCACCTTGTTGCGCACCATCGCAGGCTTGGAAGACATCACCGAAGGCACCTTGTCCATCGGCGGCAAAGTCGTCAACGACATACCGCCAGCCGAACGCGGCATTGCCATGGTCTTTCAAAGTTATGCGCTGTACCCGCACATGAATTTGTTCGACAACATGGCCTTCGGCTTGAAGCTGGCCAAAGTGCCGCAGGCCGAGATCGAGGCTTCAGTGAACCAGGCGGCCAAGGTCTTGCACATCGAACATTTGCTGCAACGCAAGCCCAAAGATTTGTCAGGCGGCCAGCGCCAACGGGTGGCCATTGGCCGCGCGATTGTTCGCAAGCCCGAGGTGTTCTTGTTCGACGAACCGCTGAGTAATCTGGACACCGCTTTGCGCGTGAAGATGCGCTACGAATTTGCCAAGCTGCACGAGCAGTTCAAGACCACCATGGTCTACGTCACGCACGACCAGGTGGAAGCTATGACGCTGGCTGACCGCATCGTGGTGTTGCAGGCCGGGCGCATTGAACAGGTCGGCGCGCCCATGGCCTTGTACGAACACCCCTGCAACCTGTTTGTGGCCGGCTTCATTGGCAGCCCGGGCATGAACTTCATCGATGCGGTGGTGCAAGAAGCGAGCAGCACGCTGGCCAGCGTCAAGCTCGGTGGCGGCGAAGTCATTCGCTGCGCGGTGGATGCGTCCTCCGCCAAGCCCGGTGACGCCGTCAAGCTGGGCGTGCGGCCCGAACACTTGCGCGCGGGTGTGGCGCACAACGCGCTGGCCACCACGGTGACCTTTGTCGAGTCGCTGGGCAGCATGACCTATGCGTACTGCAGCAACGCGGGTGTCGAGGATGTGATTACCTGCGCGGTGGAAGGCGACCGGCCCATCCGCAACGGCCAGGCTTTGCCGCTGTCGGTGCCAGAAGAAAAGACCTACCTCTTTGACGCGCAAGGCCGGGCCTTCCAGCGCCTGGCGGCACAGCCGCAAGCCCATGCGGCTTGAGTCCGTCTTCGCGGCCGCTGCGTGGCTGGCTTGCGCGGCCATACACCTGCAAGCGCAGGCGCAAAGCGCGCCGCTGACCTTGCTGGTCTGGATCAACGGCGACAAAGGCTACAACGGCCTGCAAAAAGTCGGCGACATCTTCAGCCAGCAAAGCGGCGTGCGCGTGGTCGTGCAGCACCCTGAAGGCGCGCCCGACAAGTTCCAGGCCGCAGCCGCCGCTGGCAAAGGGCCCGACATCATGTGCTGGCCGCACGACCGTGTGGGCGAGTGGGCCAAGTCAGGCTTAATCGTGCCGGTGCGGCCGGGCAAACGCATCAAGGCCGAGATTGACGACACGGCCTGGACGGCATTCAGCTATCGCGGCCAGACCTGGGGCTACCCGCTGGCCATTGAAGCCGTGGGCCTGATCTACAACAAGGCCCTGGCGCCGACGCCACCAGAGAGCTTCGAGCAAGTCATAGCGCTCGACAAGAAGCTGCAAGGGCAAGGGCAAGGCAAAAACGCCATCCTGTGGGCCTACAACCAGTCCTTCTTCAGCTGGGCTTTGTTGGCCGGCCCGGGCGCTTTCATCTTCGGCCGCAATGCAGCCGGTGATCTGGACCCCAAAGTGGTGGGCATCAACAACGCCGGTGCGCTGTTAGGCGCGCAGATGATTGAGCGCCTGATCAAAGACGGCCACATGCCCAAAGGCGCGCGCTACTCTGAAATGGAAGGCGCTTTTGCGCGCGGCCAGGTCGCGATGATGATCAACGGCCCCTGGGCCTGGGACAACGTGCGCAAGGTCGGCATCGACTTTGGCGTGGCACCCATTCCCGCCATCGCCGGCAAACAAGGTAAGCCATTTGTGGGCGTGTTGGGCTGCATGATCACGGCGCCCAGCAAGGCCAAGGATGTGGCGCGCGAATTCATCGAAAACCACTTGCTGAAGCTGGAGGCACTTAGGCTGATTGCCGCCGATGTGCCGCTGGGTGTGCCGGCCAACAAGGCCTATTACGCTGAGCTCAGTAGCGACCCGCGCATCGCCGCCACCATGGCCAACGCGCGCGCCGGTGAGCCCATTCCCAACATCCCGGAGATGGGGCGTTTCTTTCCTGCGGTGGACGCGGCATTGGAAGCCATTACCAATGGGCGGCAGTCGCCCAAAGACGCACTGGACGGCGCTGCCGCGCGGATGTTGACGAAATGAAGCGCGCTGCCACTGTTTCTTCACCGCTGCTGCAATGGGCCATTGCTGGCGTCGCGTCGCTGGCCTTGCTGTGGCTGGTCTTCAGCTTGTGGGCAGCAGGTCAGCCCCTGGTGGCTGTCGGCCTGCTGGCCCTGGGTGGCAGCGCCATTTTTGTGTACGGCACAGCGCAGTCAGTGGCCTGGAAATACCTCTTCCCCGGCATCGCCGGCATGTTGGTTTTTGTCGCCTTCCCGCTGCTCTACACGGTGCAGATTGGCTTCACCAATTACTCCAGCAGCAACCTGCTGGAACAAGCGCGTGCGCGCAACTATCTGCTGGAACAGACGGTGGCCGACGAAGCGCATGCACGGGCTTTCACATTGCACGCTGAAGGCAAATCGCTGCGCATCAAGCTCATGCCCGAAGAAGGCAGCGCCGGTGATGTGCTGGTCTCGCCGCCGCTGAATCTGGCGGGCGCCGCGCCCACCGCGCCAACCACCATGCAAGCGCTGGGCGCCACCGCGCTGGGCCCCGCGCTGAACCTGCGTGAACTGATCGCCGTGCGCGAGCCCCTGGCCCTGCTGCAACTGCAAACCCCGGCCAGCGATGGCAGCAAACTCATCCGTTATGCCGGCCTGCGCGAATTCGGGCCGATAGAAGCGCTGTGGAAAGCCGACGCTGACGGCGCCATCACACAACTGTCATCCGGCACCACCTTCACACCCAACCGCAGCACGGGCTATTTCGAAAGCGCCCAGGGCGAACGCATACAGCCCGGCTTCAAGGTCGGCATTGGCTTTGCCAACTACACGCGCATGCTGCTGGACGCGGATTTTCGCGGCCCCTTTGTCAGCATCTTCATCTGGACCGTGCTGTTCGCCGGCCTGACGGTGCTGTTTTCCACCGCGCTGGGCATGACCTTGGCAGTGCTGCTGGAATGGGAAGGCCTCAAGCACCGCGCGCTGTACCGCACCTTGCTGTTCTTGCCCTACGCGGTGCCGGGCTTCATCAGCATCCTGGTCTTCAAGGGCCTGTTCAACCAGAACTTTGGTGAGATCAACGGCATCTTGAATTCGCTGTTTGGCGTGCGGCCCGAGTGGTTTGCCGACCCCACCTTGGCCAAGGTGATGATCCTCATTGTCAACACCTGGCTGGGCTATCCCTACATCATGATTTTGTGCAGTGGCCTCATCAAGGCCATCCCGGCCGACCTCTACGAAGCCAGCGCGATTGCCGGCGCCAAACCGCTGACCAATTTCTTCAAGATCACCGCGCCGCTCATCGCCAAGCCGCTGACGCCGCTGCTCATCAGCGCCTTCGCTTTCAACTTCAACAACTTCGTGCTCATCAGCCTGCTCACCGACGGGCGGCCCGACTTCCTCAACACCAAGTTGCCTGCTGGCACCACCGACATCCTGGTCAGCTACACCTACCGCATTGCCTTCACTGACAGTGGCCAAAACTTCGGCCTCGCGGCGGCCATCAGCACGTTGATTTTTGTCATGGTGGCCATCATGGCGCTGGTGCAGTTGCGAATCACCCAACGCGGTCAGGCCAGGTCATGACCCCCAAACTCACTTTGTTCGCTGCCCCCCGAGGGGGCGCAGTGCCCTTCGGGCGGCCGGGCGGGCACTCATGATCGTCACCGGAAAAAGCCAACGCTGGCGTGTTTATGCGGCCCACGCCGGCCTGTGGGTGCTGCTGGCGCTGACGCTGTTTCCGCTGCTCGCGGTGCTCAGCATCAGCCTGCGGCCGGGCAACTTTGCCACCGGCTCGCTGATCCCCAGCACCCTCAGTTTTGAGCACTGGCAATTGGCCCTGGGCATCCCCGTGACGCAGCCAGATGGCAGCCTGGTGCAGCCGCCGTTTCCGGTGCTGCTGTGGCTGTGGAACAGCATCAAGATCGCGCTGATTTCATCGCTCTTGATCGTGGCCATTTCCACCACCGCCGCCTATGCCTTCGCCCGCATGAAGTTCGCGCGCAAGCAACTCATTTTGAACAGCATGCTGCTCTTGCAGATGTTTCCGGTGGCGGTGGCGCTGGTCGCCATCTACGCCATCTTTGAAGGCATAGGCACACGCATTCCCTGGTTGGGCATCGAGACGCATGCCGGCCTCGTGGTGGCTTACCTCGGCGGCGTGGCCATGCACATCTGGACCATCAAGGGCTACTTCGACACCATCCCGCAAGAGATAGAAGAAAACGCCAAAGTCGACGGCGCCACGCACTGGCAAGCCTTCCGCCACGTGCTGCTGCCCATGGCGGTGCCGATATTGATGGTGGTGTTTGTGCTGGCCTTCATCGGCACCATCATCGAATACCCCGTGGCTTCCATCTTGCTGCGCGAAGAGCCCAACCTGACGCTGGCCGTGGGCAGCAAGTTCTATCTCTACGAACAGAAGTATTTGTGGGGCGACTTTGCGGCCGCCGCTGTGCTCTCAGGCCTGCCCATCACGCTGGTATTTTTGCTGGCGCAGAAGTGGATCGTCTCGGGCTTGACCGCAGGTGGCGTGAAGGGCTGATCGAGCGTGGACGACGCTGCTGCTTTTGCCACCTACGGCGCCTATCAGCGTGTTCAGTAGATTCATGGTTCTCGCGCTAACAGCCATGTTGAGTGGCGCAGCTATGGCGCAAAGCGTTTGCCAAACCGACCCACTCAAAGGCCGCAGCCTCTACCTGCGCGGCGGCTTCAATGGCTGGGCCGCTGCGCAAGAGCAGCGCTTCAACTGGGCCTGCAACCGCTATGTTCTGGTCACGCGGCTGGCGGGTGAA
Source organism: Rubrivivax sp. (assembly GCA_031379155.1). Classification (GTDB taxonomy): domain Bacteria; phylum Pseudomonadota; class Gammaproteobacteria; order Burkholderiales; family Burkholderiaceae_C; genus Rubrivivax. The sequence continues at coordinate 8,214 of JANNEX010000268.1, read as the reverse complement.
CACAATTTCAAGGTCGGCGACGAAGGCTGGAGCGAAGACGCTGACTTCGGATCCGTCGACGGCAAAACCCTGCTGCGCCGTGGCCCCGACATCAAACGCCGCTTTGCCGGCACCCACCGCTTCACCGTCACCATGAATGACAAACAAGCTGAACTGTTGATTGAGAGTTGCCCCGTGGGCGAAGGCGGCCCGCCGCTGGGCGACACGCTGCTGTTCTTGCGCGGCACGCCCAACAACTGGGCAGCGCAGGACGAATACGCCTTCCAGTTCAGCTGCGACGCCTACTACCTCAACGTCAAGCTCAGCGGCACGCACGAATTCAAGATCGCCGACCCGTCGTGGAAAGAGGCCAGCACGATTGGGCTGGGCGGCATTGGCGGCGCCAACTTCAGCCAGCGTTTCGAGGGCGAACACACGCTGCGCCTGGCCTGGGCCGGCGGCAGGCCACAACTCAGCGTGGGCGAAAGAACCTTTGCCGACCCGCGTGTGGCGGCAGTCACCAACGCGGTGGCACTGAGTCTGCGGTTCGACTCACGTTCAAGCGCGCACAAGGCCCCGTTTGGTGCGGTGCCGGCGGGCACGGTCATGAACTTCACGGTCGGCGCAGCAACAGGTGTCGACAGCTTGACTCTGGTGGTGGAAAAGCGCCGCCTGGAGGGCAACCAGGAAGTGCTGGAGTACCGCGAAGTGACGCGCGTGCCGATGATGAAGGCCGCCGCTGGCGCGCCGCAACAGTGGACCGCCAGCCACCGCTTCAACGACGTGGCTGTCTACGGCTACTGGTTTGAAGCGTCCATTGCCGGCAAGGCCTACGCGCTGCAAAACAACGCCGACGCGGTGTTCTGGACACGCGAAAAAGGCAGCGGTGGCGCCGCTGCCGTGGCCGACAAACCGCCTGCCACGGGCACCGTGCGGCGCTTTCGTCAGACCGTGTATTCGCCCAGCTTCAAAGTGCCCGACTGGGCGGCCGACATCGTCTACTACTACATCTTCCCTGACCGCTTTCGCAACGGCAACAAAGCCAATGACCCGCAGCCTGGCGTGGCGCGCTACCACGCGGGCACGGTGGAGTTGCACAAAAACTGGCTCGACAAACCTTGGCTTGCGCGCAGCGGTGACGGCAGCGACGAACACTTCAACAACGACTTCTTCGGCGGCGACCTGGCCGGCATCACCGACAAGCTGGACTACATCAAAGACCTGGGCGCCAACACCCTTTACCTAACCCCCATCTTCCGCGCCAGCAGCAACCACAAATACGACACCGCCGACTACAAAAGCATAGACCCCGGCTTTGGCAGCAACGCCGACTTTGAACGCCTGACCCGCGAAGCCGCCAAGCGTGGCATGCGTGTCATCACCGACACCAGCTTGAACCACACGGGCGCTGATTCACTGTACTTTGACCGTTATGGCAACTACGGCGGCCAAGGTGCTTTCGCGGGCAGTCGCATCCAAGCCGACTCGCCCTACGCCAGTTGGTTCAGCTTTGACGCGGCCGAGCAAAACCCCGACAAACGGTTCAAGGGCTGGGTGGGCGTGACCGACTTGCCTGAACTCAACAAGGCCAGCCCGGCCTGGCGCAACTACGCTTTTGGCGACCCTGATTCAGTGACCAAGCTGTGGCTGGACCGCGGCGCCAGCGGCTGGCGCATGGACGTGGTGCCTTGGGTCTCAGACGACTTCTGGCGCGCCTGGCGCACGGCAGTCAAGACGCACAAGCCAGACGCACTGACAGTGGCAGAAACCTGGTTCGACGCCAGCAAGTATCTCCTGGGTGACATGTTTGACAGCACCATGAACTACATCTTTCGCAACGCCGTGCAGGAATACGCCGCCGGTGGCAAGGCCAAGGCCCTGTATGCGCAGATTGAACTCATGCGCGAGGCCTATCCGCCGCAGGCCTTTTACGCGTTGATGAACCTGCTGTCGTCACACGACCAGGCGCGGGCCCTGCACGTCTTTGGCTGGCACGACGACACCCGCGATGAACAGGTGATTGCCCTGGCCAAACAGCGCCTGAAGCTGGCCGTGTTCTTCCAGATGATCTTCCCTGGCGCGCCCACGGTTTTCTACGGCGACGAAGTGGGTGTGACTGGCGGCGACGACCCCTTTAACCGCGCCACCTACCCTTGGGCCGACGAAGGTGGCAAGCCCGACACGGCGCTGCTGGCCGAATTCAAGCGCCTCATTCACCTGCGTCAGCAACACGCCGTGCTGCGCCGGGGCAGCATTGATGCGCCACTGTTTGTGGACGACCACCTGGTCGTGTTGCTGCGCCGCTTGGGGGACAGCTGGGCCATCACCGCCACCAACAACGCCAGCACGCCAAAGACGGTGACGTTGCCATTGCCGGCGGGCCTGCCGCTGGGTGAACTCAAAGACGCGCTGGGAGGCGCACCGGTAGCGGTCACGGCGCAAGGTTTGAGTTTTGATGTGCCGGCGCTCTTTGGCCGGGTATTGATTCGACAGTGAGCGGCTGCCGGGCCGCCCGTTGGGCGGACTTCCTTGCAGCGCCAACGACCCCTGAGCAGATGCCCGCGCCTTGACGGCGTCTCTTTATTTGTTCAGCCCACGGTGTGAAAGAAAGCCACCACGCCGCCCAGCAGCGCCACCACCACCGGCACCGCGCACAGCAGCGTGCTGCTGAGCATGCGCACACGCCCGCCCTCGGCTTGAACGCTGGCCTGGTCGTCAAACAGGTCTTCGGCAAAGGCTTCGCTGCGCCAGATGTCTTGCGGGGCAATGCTGTTCATGGCTTGGACCTTGGTAGAGGTGATGTGCCGTCCTGCGGTATGGACCGTACTGTGAAGAACTGAGGTATCGGCCACGTTTCCCAAGCTAGCCAGAGATGTTTGCTTTGTTCGCCGCCAGCTCGGCCGCCGAAACATTTGCAACCTGACCGGCTGGCGCTTGACGCACAAGCGATACCGGGCCATCCCACCATTGGGGGTATGAACCTGAGTCTGAGCCAGTTTGTCGCCAGCCTGCCGCTGCCACCCAGCCGATATCATCCCGCCGACTTTGCTGACCCCGCCCCGCCCATGGCCGTGACACCCCTGCCTTCGCTGCTGGTGGTTGACGACGAACCCGAACTGCGCGGTTTGCTGGCCGAGTACTTCGGTCGCCATGGCTTTGAGGTGCGAACGGCGCAAGACGCCAGCGAAGCGCGTGAGCGCATCAACGCCGCGCGCCCCGACCTGGCGGTGCTGGACATCAACATGCCGGGCGAAAACGGCCTGTCGCTGGCGCGCTGGATGCGTGAAGCGCACCCCGGTGTGGCCATCCTCATGCTCACCACCGCCAGTGAAACGGTCGACCGTGTCGTGGGCCTCGAATTGGGCGCCGACGACTACGTCAGCAAGCCCTATGAGCTGCGTGAACTGCTGGCCAGGGTGCGCGCCGTGCTGCGCCGCGCGCGCGTGTTGCCGGCGCTGGCAGCGGCTGACGCGACGCAGGCTGCGGGGGCCATACGGCAAGCCCGCTTTGGCGAACGCACGCTAGACCTCGACCAGCGCAAGCTCTTCGCCGCCGATGGCAGCGAAATCGAAATTACCGCCGCCGAGTTCGATTTGCTGGCGCTCTTTGCGCGCCACCCCAACCGGCCGCTGAACCGCGACCAGATCATGGAGCAAGCGCACAACCGCGGCTGGGACGTGTTTGACCGCTCGATAGACCTGCGCGTGATGCGCCTGCGCCGCAAGATAGAGCGCAACCCCGACAAGCCTGAGGTGCTCAAGACTGTGCGCAACGTGGGCTATGTCTACGTGCCGCCGGCCAGCGCTTAGGCGCCCAAGCGCCCAAGCGCCCAAGCGCCCAAGCGCCTAAATGCATGCGCGTTCGCGCTTAAGCTTCGCCCCATGACCGACATTGCCCCTGCGGGCGCAGCCACGCTGCGCTCGGCGCGCAGCTTGGTGTGGTGGCTGATGGTGCCAGTGATGGTGCTGCTGGCTGTGCTGTCGCTGCTGCAATACCGCCAACGCCTGGCCGACGCCGAACGTGAGTTGCTGCGCCAGGCCGATGAACGTGCCCAAGAACTGGCGGCCATCGCGCGCCCGGCCATGGACCATGTGCACGACTTGCGCGTCACGCTGCAAGAACGCTGGGCCGACCCGCCGCAGGCCGGCACCACGCTACAAGAGGCCATGGCGCCGCGCAAGCTGGCCGCCGCTTCTGGCACACCCGCCGCCACCCTGCCTGGCGCGCCCTCGGCCGTGGACGGCTGGTCGCTGGACGCCGCGCCCGACAGCGCCCGCGCACGCTTCGGCCAGGTCTGGTGGTCCGCACCCGACAAGCGCGCACCTGAGCCGCTGTGGCTGCGCCGTGCGCAACTCTTTGTCGAAGCCGCGCGCGTGGTGCACGAACGCGCGCCGGGCTTCGAAGCCACCTGGTTCGCGGCCGCTGAAGCCAACGTCAGCTTTGGCTACCCCTGGGTGGACACGCCGCGCATGCTGGCCTCCATGGGCCTGCCCAATCTGCAAGCCCTGGACAAGCCGCGCCTGGCCGGTGTGGCCAGGGCTGAACGCGACCTGGCACGTGACCCGCGCGACATCAGCTTTTGGGGCCCGCCCTATGTCAGCCAGCTGAACGGCGAACTGGTGCAGTCACATGGCGCCATGGTGGTGGTGGACGGCAAATACAAAGGCGAAGTGAGCCTGGATTTCCGCCTGGATGCACTGCAACGCATCGCCCTGGGCTGGCAGCCCAAGGGAGCCCGCGTCTGGGTGGCTGACCGCACGCTCAACGTCTTGGCTGACGCCAGCCAGCCCCTGGCTGCGCCCGGCGGCCAGGGCCTGGCCGACACCACCGTGACCGTGCCCTTGGCCAGCCGCCTGCCACTGCCACTGAGCGAGGCCGAACAAGCCGCACTGCCCACCGCGCGCGGCGTGCTGCACCGGGGCAACGGCTGGGTGCTGGCCGCTGCGGGGCGCACAGGTTCGCCCTGGGTCTATGCACAAGCGGTGCCCGAAGCGGCGCTGCGCGCGGCGGTGCTGCCCACCTTGCTGCCTAACGCGCTACTGGGGCTGACACTGTTGGCCGTGTTCGTGGCCAGCCAATGGTTCTTTGCGCGCTGGTTCCTCAACCCCGCATTGGCTGTGCTGGGCTATTTGCGTGCCCTGTCCACCGACCCGCAGGCGCGCGTGCCGCAGCTGGGCAGTCGCTGGCAAGGTTGGGTGGACGCGGTGACCGACACCTTCAAGGTGCAGCGCCTTTTGCAGCGGCGTGAACGCGCCCACGACACCTTCAAATCGGCCATGGTTGACCACGCGCCCACGGCCATCGTCACTACCAGCGGCGCAGGCCGCATCGTCGACTTCAACCCGGCCGCAGAACGTCTGTTTGGCGTCAGCCGCGCGCAGGCACTGGGGCATGAACTGGCTGAAGTCATCCTGCCCAAAAGCCACTGGGGTGACCTGGTGCGTCTGGCCAGCGCGGGTGACCCGGTGCGCAATGCGGCCTGGGAAACCGTGGGCCGCGACGCCAGCGGGCGCGAATTTCCCATCCAGCTGCTGGCCTTTCAGGTGCAGATAGACGGCGAGCCCTTCGACACCGCCTTCATCACTAACTTGTCTTCTCAGCACGAAGCGGCGCGCCAGATCGACCGCCAGCGCGAAGCCCTGCGCCAAAGCGAAAAACTCAGCGCCATGGGCACCTTGCTGGCCGGCGTGGCGCACGAGTTGAACAACCCCCTGGCCATCGTCATGGGCCGCGCCAGCTTGCTGGAAGAAAAGGCCGAAGGCAGTGAGCTGCAAGCCGACGCCAGGCGCATCCGCGAAGCCGCTGAACGCTGCGGCCGCATCGTGCGCACCTTTCTCAACATGGCGCGCCAAAAGCCGCCTACGCGCAGCGCCGTGCAACTGGGCGACATCGTGCGCGCGGCATCCGACATGCTGGGCTACACGCTGCGCAGCCATGGCATCCAGGTTGACTTGCAATTGCTGGACGGCATGCCCGATGTGCAAGCCGACGCCGACCAGTTGGGCCAGGTCGTGCTCAACCTGATGGTCAACGCACAGCAGGCGTTGGAAGGCATAGACGGCACGCGTGTGCTGACCCTGGCCACGGGTGTGGAGACCGTGCGCCAAGGCCGCGAGCCGCGCGTCTGGCTGCGTGTGGCCGACAGCGGCCACGGCGTGCCATCGGCTGTGCGTGAACGTTTGTTCGAGCCCTTTTTCACCACCAAGGCAGCAGGCTTTGGCACGGGGCTGGGGCTGTCGGTGTCACGTTCCATCGTGCGTGAACATGGCGGCGAATTGATCCTTGAAGAACGCCCCGGTGGTGCCTCGTTTCGCCTCAGCCTGCCCATCAGTGGCGAAGCCAGCCCACCCAGCCAGCCCGCGCCGCTGGACACGGCCAGTGGGGATCTGCATTCGCGGGTGCTGGTGGTCGACGACGAAGCCGAAATTGCCGACCTCATGCGCGACGTGCTGGAAAGCGCCGGCATCGACGTGGCCACGGCCGAGTCCGGCGCGGTGGCGCTGGAGCTGCTGGCCGAAGCGCGCTTTGATGCCATCGTCAGCGACGTGCGCATGCCCGACCTGGACGGCGCCGCGCTGTGGCGTGCTGTGCGCGACAGGCAGCCGCACCTGGCGCGGCGCATGTTGTTTGTCACCGGCGACACGCTGTCGTCACAAGCGCGCCAGGTGCTGGAAGAATCGGGCTGCGCCAGTCTGGACAAGCCTTTTGCCAAGGCCGACTTGCTGGCTGCGGTGCGCGCTACATTGGAGCGTTAGGCTCGTGGTCTTGGCTGCACCGCGCCAGGACTGCGCTTGCGCCTGAGCTTGGAGAGTCAGAAATGAAGCTGCTGATGGGGGCCCTTGTGTTGACTCTGACCGTCCCCGCAGCGCCTGTCATGGCGCAGCCGGTTTTGCCTGGCGCGGCTGCTTCTGACGCATCAGCTGCACTAGCTGCATCAGCACCATCACTGGCCCAACCCGGCACCGGCCGCATCGAGCGGCTGGAAAATTTCGCCTCACGCCACGTCGCGCCGCGCCACATCGACGTCTGGCTGCCCGACCACTACAGCCCGCAAAAGACTTACCAGGTGCTGTACATGCACGACGGCCAAAACCTGTTTGATGCGCGCCTGAACTGGACGCAGAAGTCCTGGCAGGCTGACGCTGCGGTGAGCCGTTTGATGAAGGCCGGCCGCATCCCCGAGACGATCATCGTCGGCATCTGGAACCACGGCCCCGAACGTTACGCCGAGTACTACCCGCAGCGTGTGCTGGACTTGGCGCCGCCAGACGTGCGGCAGGAATACGTCGAGCAGGCCAGCAACGGCCGCTCCAAGGCTGACGCCTATCTGCGTTTCATCGTTGAAGAACTTAAGCCGGCTATTGACGCGCGTTACGCCACGCGGCGCGGGCCCGAGTCAACATTTGTCGCCGGCTCGAGCATGGGCGGGCTGATATCGATTTACGCGCTGTGCGAATACCCGCAGGTTTTTGGCGGCGCCGCCGGCCTGTCCACCCACTGGGTAGGCCGGCCCACGGCCTGGGGGCGCGAGCGTGTGCGCAATGCCGCGCTGCCGCTGGCGGCGTTGCAATACCTGAGCCAGAAGCTGCCGCCGCCGGGCCTGCACCGCGTCTACAGCGACCGCGGCGACGATTGGCTGGATTCACTCTACGCGCCCGCGCACCGCCTGCTGGCCGAAGTGTTGCGCGAGCGTGGCTATGGCCCTGCGCAGGCCATGACGGCGGTCTTTGACGGCACGGGCCACAGCGAAGCCGACTGGGCCACGCGTCTTGAGACGCCGCTGCTGTTTTTGCTGGGTCAGCGCTGAAGCCAAGGGCTACGATGCGCGAGCGGCGCACTGGGGCGCTTGAGAAAGACTGCGACATGGCCAAAGCCGCACTCATCATTGGCGCCGGCGACGCCACCGGCGGCGCCATTGCACGGCGCTTTGCACGCGGCGGCTTCACGGCTTGTGTGACGCGGCGCAGCGCCGACAAGCTGACTCCGTTGGTGCAGCAGATCGTTGCTGAAGGTGGCAGCGCACGGGCCTTCGGCTCAGACGCGCGCGACGAAGCGCAGATGGTCGAACTGGTGGCCACCATTGAACGCGAGGTTGGTCCCATCGAGGTGGCGGTGTTCAACATTGGCGCCAACGTGCGCTTCAACATCAACGACATGACAGAGCGGGTCTACCGAAAGGTGTGGGAGATGGGCGCGCTGGCCGGCTTCTTGATGGGCCGCGAAGTGGCCAAGGTG
>JANNEX010000225.1:0-1991 GCA_031379155.1 Rubrivivax sp. | reverse complement strand
GGCAGGTTTTTGATGGCTTCGACCAGCGCCTCACGCATGCGCTGGTCTTGCAGCCGCGCGATGGGGTTGGCACCGGCGTCCATGACGTGACGGTCCAGGTAGTCGTCGTCGCCGTCGTCGCCACTCATGTCTTCCAGGTAGATGAGCTGGGTGCCACGCACCTTGCCCAGCAGTTCCTGGTAGTCCTGCAAGCTCAGGCCCATTTCGCGCGCAATCTCGCCTTCGCTGGGGGCGCGGCCAAAACGCTGCTCGAGCTTGTGCACGGCGGCTTCGATGCTGCGTTGGTGGCGGCGGTCGCCTCGGCTCATCCAGTCGTTACCACGCAGCTCGTCGAGCATGGCGCCGCGAATACGCTGGGTGGCGAAGGTCTCGAACTGCACGCCCTGGCCGGGGTCGAAGCGCGACAGCGCGTCGCTCAAGCCAATCATGCCGACCTGGATGAGGTCATCCAGCTCAACGTTGGCCGGCAGTTTGGCAATCATCTGGTGCGCGAGGCGGCGCACCAGCGGCTGGTACTGCTTGAGCAGTGCGCCGGAGTCAAGTTGTCCCTTGGCGGTGTACATGTGTGTGCCTCTATCGGAAAGGGAAAGCGGGTCGGGTTGCGGTGGCCGTTGCGGCTGCGGTTGCGGCTGCTGATGCCGCTGCTGATGCGGCCAAGGACGCACTCGGCGTGATGGTGCCCAGCAGCTCGCCGTCGTCCAGCGCCCACTGCGCAGCGAGCAAACTGGCCAGTGCGGCGTCGGCCGGTGCCGCCGGGTCGCCCGCAGGGTCAACCAGGGCGGTGTGGCACAGCACGGCGTCCAAAAACGTTTCTGCGCAACTGGCCAGGCTTTGCGCGATGGCCGCCGCACGGGGTGACTGCGGCGACGCGGCCAGCAGCAGATCGAAGCTGAGCAAGCCGGCGCGCCGCGCCAACAGCTTGGCGCCGGCATAGGCGTGTTTGATGCTCTCGGGGTGGTCGGCGCCAATCAGCAGCGGCCGCACCGAGCGGCGCTTGAAGATGCGCGCCAGGTCTTGTGCGTCGGCGTGCAGCAGCACCACATCGGCTTGCGGCGCGGCGGCCTGCACGGCGTCAATGAAAGCGCTGGCGCTGCCACGCGTGTCCACATAGGCCATGGGCAGTCCACACGCGGGCAGGTAGCCCACGCCGGCAAACACGGGTTCGATGCAGGCGGCCAGATCTACCGCCGCCATTTCTGAAGGCAAAGGTGATGTGCTGGACGCGTCCACCACCAGCACCTGGCGGCCTTGGCTGGACAGCACGGCGGCCAGGCGGTCCAGCACGGCGCCGCCAAAGGCCACGTGCGGGTTGGCCACCAGGGCTAGCGTGCGGCGTTGGCGGCCAGAAAACAAGCGTCGCAGGCCATCGGCCTGGTCCAGCGGCGCGGCGCGCGATGTGGCGTAGAAGTCAGGCATGGGCGGTGTGCCTTTACAGGCGCGCTGCACTAATACCGGCGTTAGCAGCGGCATTGCCAGCGGCTGAACGCATGGCCGGCAAGGCAGCGAAGATCAGGTTCATGTCCTGCTCGTCCAGCCGCCAGGCCGCACCCGTGTGACTCTTCAGCGCCCGCTGGATGAGCGCGTTCGCCGACAGGCGGTGCCAGTCTTCAGGCACCCTTTGACCGTTGGCCACGGCCAGCACCTTGAGCTTGTGGCGGATCATCGAATCCAGCGCCGGCCCCAGCTTGACGGCTTCGTCCAGCTTGGACAGCACCACGCCTTTGCAAGCCGGCGCGCCATAAGCCGCCAACTGGTCTTCGATGGTCTCGCCTTGCGCGGATGCGTTCACCACCAGCAGGCGGTGAATGCTGCGGTGGGAAATCATCTCCAGCAGTTCACGCGTGCGCGTGTCGCGCTGCGCCATGCCTGCGGTGTCAATCAGCACCATGCGTTTGCCGCCCAGCAACTCCAGCAGGTCTTCGAGCGAGGCGCGGTCGTGTGCGGTGTGCACCGTCACGCCCAGGATGCGGCCATAGGTGCGCAGCTGTTCG
>JANNEX010000169.1:0-6845 GCA_031379155.1 Rubrivivax sp. | reverse complement strand
GCCGGCACCAAGGCTGACATCAAGGCCAACACCCAGCCCACGGGCGGCATCACCTACATGCTGACCGACCAGGTCTCGTTTGATCTGCCGCTGGCCGCAGGCTTCAAGCACGACATCGTGGGCGACGGCGCCATTGCCGGCGTGGGCAAGATCGCCGAAGTCAAGGCGCTGCCCTTCACGCTGCTGGCGCAGTACCGCCTGTTTGGCGCGCAGAGTGCGTTTCGTCCCTACGTCGGCCTAGGCCCCACCTACGCCAAGTTTTACAAGGCGCGCAGCACGCTGGCGCTGACGGCATTGACGGGTGGCACACCGGCCAACCCCACGTCGGTGGAGGTGCAGTCCAAGTGGGCCGGCACCGTCCAACTTGGGGCCAGTTATGCCGTGGCGCCAGGCTGGTCGCTGGACGCAGCGGTGCTCAAGACCTTCCTTAAAACGCGCACCACGCTGGGCACCGGGCAGACGCTGGATGCCACGCTGGACCCACTGTCCATCACCTTTGGCATTGCCTACAAGTTCTAGCCTTTTCTTTGTGCTCGCTCGACGACGATCTTGGTCACCAGGATCGTCGTTGCCAGCGCCAGAGTAATGACGTTGGCCACCACCACCGGCCATTGGCGCAGCATCAGGCCCCACGCCAGCCACAGCGCCACGCCCAGCGTGAAGATGCTGTACATGCCCAGTGAAATGCCACTGACTTCGCGCGTTCGCACCGTGAGCACGGCTTGTGGCACGAAGGACGCGGTGGTCAGCGCGGCAGCGCAGTAGCCCAGGATGTCTTGAGGTGTCATGGGGGCTCTTTGTGGGTTTCTCTACCTTGCTGGCGCGTCGCGCAGCGCCCACTGCACCACGGCGTCCAGCGCCGGCCGGGCCGCGTTGGCGTTGGCGTGGTTGATGATGGCCACCACCACATAACGTTTGCCGGAATTGGACAGCACATAACCCGCGACGCCAGCCACGTCGCGCAGTGAACCGGTCTTCAGGTGGGCGCGCCCGGGCGTGGCACGTGAACGGGTCAAGGTGCCGTCCAGCCCCGAGATGGGCAGCGACGACATCAGCTCGCTCATCACCGGGCTGTCATAGGTTTGCAGCAGCAGCCGGGCCAGGCGCAGCGCGCTGATGCGCGTGTGGCGCGACAGGCCAGAGCCGTTGTCCAGCACCACCTCGCCGGCAGTCTCGCCGGTGCGGTCCACCAGCCAGCGCATCAAGGTCTCGCGTGCTGACTCCGGCGTGGCCGGCGCCTTGTTGCGGCCATAGAGCGCCAGCGTCAAAAACAGCTGCTGCGCCATCACGTTGTTGCTGTATTTGTTGATGTCGCGCACCAGCTCGGCCAGCGGCGGTGAACGCGCTTCGAAGCTGGGTTTGATGTCCACTGGCGCCGGGCCTTCGCGCACGCTGCCCAACAACTGGCCGCCCATCTCGCGCCAAAGTGCTTCCACCAGGCGTTGTTCATAGGTGTTGGGCTGGGGGTCGGCCACGGGCCAACTCAGTTCACCACAGCGTATCGGGTAACTGCCGGCAAAACGTGTACGGCCGGGCTCGAAACTGGCCCTGAGCGTGGCGCGCCAGTCGTTGCAGGAGCCGGCCGACAAAGGCACCGTGCGCTCGACTTGCGCACCGGCCAGCGGCGGCTCAACCATCACCCGCGCCACACCCGCAGCCTCATCAGGCACAAAGCTGTACACCGCCGCGCGGAAGTTCATGAGCAGCGCCGACGAGCGCACGTTGTAGGGCCGCAGCGGCTCGCCGTCAAAGTCACCGGGGTCGATGTCTGGCACTTGGAAAGCCGAGCTGTCAAGCACGATGTCGCCGCGAATCTCACGCACGCCCAGTTGCTGCAAGCGGCGCAGCAGCAGCCACACCCGTTCGATCACCAGCTTGGGGTCGCCACTGCCCTTGATGTGGACTGAGCCGTCCAGCACACTGTCTTTCACGCTGCCCACCAGCCACACCGGGGTGGCCCAGCTCCAGGCCGGGCCCAATTTTTCCAGCGCGGCCATGGTGGTCAGCAGCTTGGTCAAAGAAGCCGGGTTCACCGGCTTTTGTTCCTGCCACTGCAAGACGCGCCGGCCGCTGGACGCGTCGTGCACCACCACCGCCATGGCTTCGGCCGGCACGGCCGCGCGCTGCAAGGCGGCCAAGGCCTCAGGGGGCAAGTTTTGCGCGGCGTGCAGCGTGCTGGCGGCCAGCCACAAAGCCACCCCGGCGCCCACACGACCACCCCCCAAACTCAAGCGCGCCAGAAACATGTTGTCGATGATCGCACGGCTAAACTTCTTGCATGCCTGCTGTACCCGAGCCAAATTTGCCGACGCTGTTGCCTGCGCTGATGCCAGCGCTTTTGCCAGCGCTTTTGCCAGTTTTGGCGCTCGACACGTCCACCGAAAACATCGCGGCTGCACTGCACACCGGCGAGGCCAGCTTCACCGTCTTGGCCAGCGGCGGCGCGGCGGCCTCGGCCCAGCTGCTGCCGCAGTTGCGCGGCTTGCTGGACCGCGCTGGCCTGAAGCTGTCTGACTTGCGCTCGATTGCCTTTGGCATGGGCCCTGGCGCCTTCACCGGCTTGCGCACCGCCTGCGCTGTGGCACAAGGCCTGGGCTTTGGCCTGGGGCGGCCCTTGTTGCCGCTGGACAGCCTGCTCATCGTGGCCGAAGACGCAAGGTTGCAAGCCGGTGTCACGCACACGCCCTGGGACATTGGCGTGGCCGTGGACGCGCGCATGGACGAAGCCTATGCAGCACGCTTTCGCTGGACGGGGCAAGACTGGAAGACGCTGCAAGCGCCGGCATTGCTCACGCTGGAAGGGCTGACACAAGCCTGGTCGGCGTTGCCTGAGCAAGCCCTGGCCGGATCGGCCTTGCGCGCCTACGGCCAGCGCTTGCTCTTGCCAAGTCAAGCGCCGCGCTTTGAGCACGAACACGACCGCGCGGCCGCACTGCTGCGCCTGGCTCACGCGGCCGCCCTCACAGGCCCGGGCATCAACCCAGCGCAAGCCCTGCCGCTGTACTTGCGCGACAAGGTGGCGCAAACCACCGCCGAACGTGCAGCCACCAAGGCTGCGCTTGCCGCATGAGCCACGAGGGTTTGCCCAGTGCGAATACCCGCCCGGCGGGACCGCGCGCAGCGCAAAGGCTGCGCCCGTGAGCGCGCTGCCGCTCGCTTCGTCAACGGCTCTGCGCCGCCGTGTCATGCTAACGGCCGACTTGAGCGCCGTGCAGGCTATCGAAGCCAGCGCCTACGCCTTCCCCTGGACGCGCGGCAACTTCATCGACTCACTGGCCGCCGGCTACATCGCCGAAGTGCTGGAACGTGACGGCCTGTGCCTGGGCTACTTCGTGGCCATGGTAGGCGTGGACGAGTTGCACCTGCTCAACGTCACGGTGGCGTCGTCGCATCAAGGGCAAGGCCTGGGTTCGCTGTTGCTGGATGCGGTGCAAGAGCACGGACAGCGCCGGGGCCTGGCCACGCTGCTGCTGGAAGTGCGCCACAGCAACCCACGTGCGCAAGCGCTGTACCGTCGCCGAGGATTTGCCGTGATTGGCCAGCGGCCCAACTACTACCCGGCGCCACAAGGGCGTGAAGATGCGGTGGTAATGGGCTTGTCGCTGGCCTCCACCACCGCACCTGCAAGCAAGGCGCCGCATGGCCTGGTCTGAACGCCAACACACGCTGATGAAGGCCATGGGCTTGCGGCTGTGGTCAGCGCCTGCGCTGGACGATGCCCTGGCCTGCATGCCCATGTCTGCGGCTGTCCACGCACCCCTGCCCACACCCGCCCCCGCGCTGCCGCCGGCACGTCCGCCCGCACGTCTGCCCGCACCCCTGCCCGCACCCGCCCTGGTGGCCCGTGAACCCACGCCACCGCAAATCTTCGTGGCCACGCAGCCCAGCCCCGTGGCCACGTTGGACTGGCCCGCGCTGCGCCAGTCCGTGGCCGACTGCCGCGCCTGCACGCTGTGCCAAGGCCGCACACAAACCGTGTTTGGCGTCGGTCACCCACAAGCGCACTGGCTGGTGGTGGGTGAAGCACCGGGTGCCGAAGAAGACGAGCGCGGCGAGCCCTTTGTCGGCGCATCGGGCCAGTTGCTTGACCGCATGTTGGCAGCGCTGCGCCTGACGCGCAGCGCGGATGGCGACGCTGCCAACGAGCGCCGCGTCTACATCGCCAACACCATCAAGTGCCGCCCGCCGGGTAACCGCAACCCGCAGCCTTCTGAGCTGGCGCAGTGCGAACCTTTCCTGGTGCGCCAGATTCAGCTTTTGCAGCCGCGCATCATCTTGGCCATGGGCCGTTTTGCGGTGCAGGCTTTGCTGCGCAGCGACGAAGCCATTGGCAGACTGCGTGGCCGTGTGCACCGCTACCAGGGCGTGCCGTTGGTCGTCACCTACCACCCGGCTTACCTGCTGCGCAGCCTGCAAGACAAGGCCAAGGCCTGGGAAGACTTGTGCCTGGCGGCCGACGTGGCCGAACAGGCTGAGCCAGTGCGGCAACCCGCATGACCGCGCGCGAGCCGCCCGACGAGATGCGCGCGCTGCGTGCCGAAGTGGCGCAGTTTCGCAGCGTCTGCAACAGCGTGCCGGTGGCCATCGCCTACTACGAACGTCAAGGTTATGTGTGCCGCTACGCCAACCAGGGCTACGCCGGCATGTTTGGCTTTGACGAGCAAAACATCCTCGGCCTGAGCGTGGCCGAAGTCATAGGCGCGGCGGCCGCACAGGTCATTCAACCGCAGGTTGACCGCGTGCTGAGCGAGCTCATCAGCGCGCGTTACGAGCGCCAGATTCCGGGTGCCGACGGCCTGCCACGGTCGATTGAAGTGCACCTGCTGCCGCATGTGGATGAGGCCGGCCTGACCATCGGCGCGTTTGTGCTCATCAGCGACATCACACGCCACCGCCGCGCCGAAGCCGCGCTGCGTGAAAGCGAAGAGCGGCTGTCCAAGTTCATGCACGCCAGCGCCGAAGGCATCGTCTTTCACAAAGGCGGTTTCATCACCGACGTGAACCCGCCTACGTTGGCCCTGCTGGGCTACCGCATGCAAGACATGCTGGGCCGCTCGACGCTGGACTTCATCGCACCCGAGCAGCGTGCCAAGGTCATGGAGGTCATCGCCGCCGGCAGCGAAATCGGCTACGACAGCAGCGTCATCCACGCCGACGGCAGCCATGTGCCGGTGGAGTTCATCGTGCGCACCATGCAGCACCAGGGCCAGACGCAGCGCATGACCATCGTGCGCGACATCCGCGACCGTGTGCAGGCGCAGGCGCGCATCCACCACCTGGCGCACCACGACGCGCTGACCGGCCTGCCCAACCGCGCTGCCTTCATGGCGCGTGCGGCCGCGTTGTTGGTGCAAGCGGCGGCGGCAGGACAAAGCCTGGCGCTGCTCTTTGTCGACCTTGACCACTTCAAGCGCGTGAATGATTCCCTGGGCCACCCGGCCGGCGACACGCTGCTGCAAACGGTGGCCGAACGCATCATCAGCACGGTGCGTGAAGCCGACCTGGTGGCGCGTTTTGGCGGCGATGAATTTGTGCTGCTGCTGGCCGGGCAGGCCAGCCAAGAGGCGGTGGCCGAAGTCTCGGGCAAGTTGTTGGCGGCGGTGGGTGCGCCGCTGGTCGTCGAAGGCGTCTCGATCTCGGTCACGCCGTCGATTGGCGTGGCGCTGTTTCCAGAGCATGGCGACAGCGCGGCCACGCTCATCAAACACGCCGACACCGCCATGTACAAGGCCAAGGCGCGCGGCCGCGCCGGCTACCAGTTTTTCGAGCCTGCCATGGCGCAAGCCGCACTGGCTGAACTGGCGCTGGAAAGCCGCCTGGCGCTGGCTGTGCAGCAAGAAGAATTTGTGCTGCACTTTCAGCCGCAACTGCGCGTGAGTGACGGCGCGCTGGTGGGCGTGGAAGCGCTGGTGCGCTGGGCCCACCCTGAAGCAGGCCTGTTGCCGCCCGACAGTTTTTTGCCGGTGGCCGAAGCGCGCCGCCTGATCTTGCCCATTGGCCAGTGGGTGCTGGGCAACGCCTTGCACCACGCCGTGCGCTGGCACGCGCTGGGCCTGATTCAGGTGCCGGTGGCCGTCAACCTCAGCGCCTTGCAGTTCCAGGCCAATGACTTTGTGGCCAGCATCGAAGCCGCTTTGCTGCACGCCGGCGCCACGGGCGACATGCTGGAGCTTGAGCTGACCGAACGCATGCTGATGGCCGACTTGCAGTCGGTGCGCGCCGTGCTGACGCAGCTACGTGCCCTGGGCGTGCGCATTGCGGTGGACGACTTCGGCACCGGCTACACGTCTTTGCAGCATTTGAAAAGCCTGCCCCTGGACAGGCTCAAGATCGACCGCAGTTTTGTCGTCGACCTGCCCGGCGACGCAGGTTCAGCGGCGATTGCCAATGCCATCATTCAAATGGGCCACGGCCTGGGTTTGCAGGTCTTGGCCGAAGGTGTTGAAACGGCCGCCCAGCGCCAACACTTGTTGGCCCAGGGCTGCGACGCGCAGCAAGGTTTGCTGGACTGCGCGCCTTTGCCGGCGGCTGAATTTGAAGCCTGGCTGGCCCAGCGCCAGCGCCCACATCGGCCCAGCGCTTAGACTTTTTTCGGCGCCTTCTTCGGCCGCTGCCAGCCTTCAAACGTCGACTGGCGCGTGCGTGCCACGGCCAGGTGCCCGGCCGGCACATTCTTGCTGATGGTGCTGCCACCGCCTATGGTGGCGCCGTCGCCCAGCGTCACCGGTGCCACCAGCACGCAGTTGCTGCCCACGTGTACGTCGTTGCCGATGACGGTGCGGTGCTTGTTGGCGCCGTCGTAATTGGCGGTGATGCTGCCGGCACCAAAGTTCACGCGCTCACCC
>JANNEX010000150.1:0-1861 GCA_031379155.1 Rubrivivax sp. | reverse complement strand
CCTCGGCAGCCTGCGCAGGCAGTGCGGCGCAGAGCCAGGCCGACGCCAACGCCCAGGCCGCCGACAAGGCCAGTGCCTGCACCGGCCCAAGCGCGCGCACGCGGCCCCTGCACAGCCTCACGGCGCGATGCCCGGGTTGCCCTTCACTCCCACCAGCTTGGGTGTGTTGATGGTGCGTGGCTTGATGCGAGCGCCTTGCGCCTTGAACCAGGTCTCGACGTGCTCCCACACCGGCTTCACGCCCGGCGCCGTGCGCGCTACTTCAGCCACCGGCGCCCAGCCCGCCACCTTGTACTTTTTGTCGGCTGCTATGGGCTTGCCTTGCAATCGCATGTCGCTGATGCGCGAGCCCATCTTCTCGCTCGGGCTGCACGTGTAGGCCAGGCCGCCCACACGCACCATGTCACCACCCTGTTGGTAGTAGGGGTCGGGGTTGAAGAGGTTGTCGGCCACGTCTTCCAGCACGGTCTTGATGGTCTCTCCGCTCATCTCGGTCAGCGTGGCGTAGGGGTAGGTCACGGCCACCTGGTCCATCAGCAATTCGCGTGTGATGGTGTCACCCGGCAACAGTGACGTGCCCCAGCGAAAGCCCGGCGAAAACGCGATCTCGGCGCCCTGCACGTCCATCAATGCATCGCAGATCAACTGGTCCCAGCTGCCGTTGAAATTGCCGCGCCGGTAGAGCAGGCCGTCGGTGACGGCGAGCTTCTCGGCCAGCTTGGCCTCGAAAGGCGCACGCACCTTCGTGATCAGCGCCTGCATCTCAGTGTCGGCCCGCAGCTGGTTGGCAAAGATGGGCAGCAGGCGGTAGCGGAAGTCGGCCACCTTGCCGCCTTTGACATCAAAGTCCATCACACCCAGGAACTTGCTGTTGCTGCCGGCGTTGGTGACCAGCGTGATGCCACCGGCGTTTTTCACGGGCACGGCCAGCGGAACGCCGTCGTGCGTGTGGCCGCCAAAAATGGCGTCGATGCCACGCACGCGCGACGCCAACTTCAAGTCCACGTCCATGCCGTTGTGCGACAACAGCACCACCACCTGTGCGCCTTTGGCGCGCGCTTCGTCCACCACACGCTGCATGTTCTCGTCCTGGATGCCAAAGCTCCAGTCGGCCATCAAGTAGCGTGGATTGGCAATGGGCGTGTAGGGGAAGGCCTGGCCGACGATGGCGCAGGGCACACCGTTGATTTCGCGCATGACATAGGGCTTGAAGACCGGGTCGCCGAAGTCATGGGTCTTGACGTTTTGCGCGATGAAGTCGATCTTGCCTTTGAACTCTTGCTCGACGATTTCCTTCACGCGCTGCATGCCATACGTGAATTCCCAGTGGCCCGTCATCACGTCCACGCCCAGCAGCTTGCTGGCCTCCACCATGTCCTGGGCTTGCGTCCACAAAGACGTGGCCGAGCCTTGCCAGGTGTCACCGCCGTCCAGCAGCAGCGCGCCGGGGCGGCTGGCCTTGAGTTGTTTGACCAAGGTGGCCAGGTGGGCGAAGCCGCCCACTTTGCCGTAGCGGCGGGCTGCTTTTTCGAAGTTGATAGAGGTGTAGCCGTGGGCGGCTGCGCTGCCCGGCCGCACACGCGCGGCCTTGAGCAATGCGTCACCCACGAGGTGCGGCAACTGGCCCTGCATCGAGCCCAAACCCAGGTTGACACTGGGCTCGCGAAAGTAGCTGGGCCGCAGCTGCGCGTGGCAGTCGGTCATGTGCAAGAAAGACACGTTGCCGAAGGGTGCCAGGTCATACAGGCCCTGCTGGGCCTGCGCGGCGTCGGCATCGGCCCAGCGCGACAGGCCCATGCCGGCCACGGACGCGGCGCCCAGCATCTGGGTGAATTCACGCTTGGTTATATTCATGGTTCAC
>JANNEX010000063.1:0-5708 GCA_031379155.1 Rubrivivax sp. | reverse complement strand
TGATGGCGATGGCGCTGGGCTGGCCACGGCTACTTCACCCACTGCGCTGCAAGCCAGGCCGCGTTGGCGCTGTTGCCGGCCAGCACCATGCCTGCAGCTCGCAGTTGGGCTTCTTGTTGGGCCAGGCCTTGCGGGTCTTGTTCGGTGCCGCAGACAAAACCCAGCACGGCCAGGTGACGGCCTGCGCGTGCAGCGCTTGCCTTGGCCTTGACGATGGCCGGCGCCAGTTCTGCGGCCGGGTCGGCATGTGCGCCCCAGCCTATGACCACGTCGAGCAAGATCACGCGCACCGCCGGGTCAGCCGCCTCTTGTAACAGCCGCGTGATGCGCGCAGCCTGGTCGATCATGGGGTGGGGGCGGCCGACGGTGAAAGCGTCGTCACCCAGGTCCAGCACGCTGTGGCCACGGCTGGCGTTGCGCGCATCGGGCAAGGTTTGCGCGGCGTGCAGCGGCACGTTGGACAACGGCTGCAAGCCCAGGCTGGCACAGATGACCTGCGCCTCAGCCGCAAAGGTGCCGCCCGAATACAGCGCGCAAAGGTACTTCTGCGACGGCGCGAACTTGGGCTTGCGCGGCAGCGCGTAACGGCGTGCAACCGCAGCTTGCGCGCGGCCGGCCAGTTGCACTGCAGCAGCCGCCGCATCCACCAGGTTGTGCACGAACCGAAGCTTGCTGCTAACGCTGGTGTTGGCTGACTGCACGTTGCCCAAGAAAAGCACCGCTGCGGGTTTGCCCGTCGCCTTCAAAGCCGTCAGCACCTTGCTGGCAATGTCGGCGGCCGGTGGCTTGGACACCAGCACGATGACGCGCGTGGACTTGTCAGCCGCCAGCAGCGTTATGCCTTGCAGCATGCTGATGCCACCCACGTCGGCATACAAATCGCGCCCGCCCGTACCAAAGGCATGACTGACGCCGCCGCCCATGCGGTGAATCTGCGTCGTCACCTCTTGCAAGCCCGTGCCCGACGCGGCCACGATGCCAATGTTGCCGCGCCGCACCTGGTTGGCAAACCCCAGCGGCACACCGCCGATGATGGCCGTGCCACAGTCGGGCCCCATCACCAGCAAGCCACGCGAGCTGGCCTCTTGCTTGAGCGCCACTTCTTGGGCCAGCGCCACGTTGTCGCTGAACATAAAGACGTTCAGACCTTGTTTGAGCGCCTTTAAGGCTTCGGCGGCGGCATAAGGGCCGGGCACCGAGATTTGCGCGATGTTGGCGCCGGGCTGTGCGGCAAGCGCCATGGACCAACTGCGGGGTGCGACAGCTTCTGATGCGCCCTGCCCTGCTGCCACGTTCTCAGCTGCGCCGGCCAGTTGTGCCTGGCACTCAGCCACTGCCGCTTCGCAAGCAGAACTCGTTTCGCCCCGCACCGCGACCATGATGTCGCTGGGGCCCGCCGCGTCGAGTTGTGCACTAAGCAATCCGGCCTCGCGCAGGATGTCTTTGTTCGCCGCATTGCCCATTTGCAGCGACGCATCACGCAGGCCAGGCAGCGCCAGCAAGCGCTGCGCCACACGCATCAGCGCGACCGAATCCTTGTAGACATTGGCGTAGACAAAGGCGAGGGTGTGCAAGGCTGCGGCCATGGGTGGGGTCAGGTCTGGTAGCGGGCGAGAGGCAAACAAGGTCTGCCGAGCAGGGTGCTTGTTATCATAATTTCATATGCCGCTTGCTCCTGCTTCTCCTGCTTCTCCTGCCGTCTCGCCGGCATTTGCTTTGCCGCCCCTGTCGCCCCTGGCGCAGGAGGCCAGCGCGCTGCAAGAGTTGAACCCCGCGCCGCGCCTCTTGATGGGCCCCGGCCCCATCAACGCCGACCCGCGTGTACTCAAGGCCATGTCAACGCAACTGCTGGGCCAGTTCGACCCGCAGTTTCGCCGCATGATGCGCGAGACCATGGCGCTGTACCGCACCTTTTTTGAGACCCGCAACGACTGGACCCTGGTGCTGGATGGCACCGCGCGTGCAGCGATAGAAATGGTCATGCTCTCGGCCATCGAGCCCGGGCAAAAGGTGCTGGTGTGCAGCTTTGGCCGCTTTGGCCAACTGCTGACCGAAATTGCGCAGCGCTGTGGCGCCCAGGTCAGCGTGCTGCGCACTGAGTGGGGCCAGGTGCTGGACCTGGCGCAGATTGAAGCCGCCCTTAAGACGCACGGCCCCAAGCTGGTGGCGATGTGCCAGGGCGACACCTCCACCACCATGCTGCAACCGCTGGCTGGGGTGGGCGAACTGTGCCACCGCTACGGCGCGCTGCTGCAAGTCGACGCCACAGCCTCTTGCGGTGGCACGCCACTGCCGGTGGATGCCTGGCAAGTCGACGCCGTGACAGCGGGCTTGCAGAAATGCCTGGCCGGCCCATCGGGTGCTGCGCCCATCACCTTGTCAGACGCCATGGCAGGCAGCATCTATGGCCGGCGCCACATCGAAGAAGGCCTGCAAGTGGCCGGTTATGTGCCGGGTGCGGGCAGCCGCATCGCGTCCAACTACATGGACTTGGCGATGGTCATCGACTACTGGAGCGACCACGGCCTGAATCACCACACCGAAGCCACGACCATGCTCTACGGTGCACGTGAATGTGCGCGCATCTTTGTGCAAGAAGGTTTGCCGCAGGTCTACGCGCGCCACGCCGCCGCCTCGCGTGCCGTGGTGGCTGGCGTGCAGGGCATGGGCTTGAAGATCTATGGCGACTTGGCGCACAAGATGCCCAACGTGACCGGCGTGTGGGTGCCTGATGGCATCAACGGCGACAAGCTGCGCGCTGCCTTGCTGAACGACTTCAGCGTCGAGATAGGCACCAGCTTTGGCCCGCTGACCGGCAAGGTCTGGCGCATAGGAGCCATGGGCTACAACGCGCGGCCCGACGCGGTGCTGCACACGCTGGCCGCGCTGGAAATTGTGCTGGCCGCCGAAGGCCACAAGTTCACACGCGGCGCGGGCGTGGACGCGGCCTACACGTCGTACAAGGGCTGAACGGTTTAGTCCACCGGCGTGAGCTTGGCAATCGCCAAGGCCAGCCACTTGCTGCCGTGACGGCCGAACTGGATTTGCGCACGCGCGTCAGCATCGCGGCCTTCCAGCACCGTCACGACGCCCTCGCCAAACTTGTTGTGAAAGACGGTTTGGCCCACGCGCAGTCCATGCTGTGCTGCCACCAAAGACGCCGAAGTCAATTTGGGTCGCAGCGGCAGCGGCGCTTCCACACGCCCCGCACCGACGATGCCTGACAGGCCACTGCCACGCTGCCAGGCCTGTTGATATTCACGCGCAAAGCCCGAGCCAAAGGCTTGGCTGCGCGGCGTGATCCACTTCAGCGAAGCCTCGGGCAACTCGTCAAAAAAGCGGCTCTTCACGTTGTAGCGCGTCTGGCCGTGCAGCATGCGCGTCTGGCTGAAGCTGAGGTAGAGCCGCTGGCGCGCGCGGGTGATGGCCACGTACATCAAGCGGCGTTCTTCTTCCACGCCGTCGGCGCTGGACAGGCTTTGTTCGTGCGGGAACAACCCTTCTTCAATGCCAGTGATGAAGACGGCGTCGAACTCAAGGCCCTTGGCTGAATGCACGGTCATCAACTGGATCGCGTCCTGCCCAGCCTGGGCCTGGTTGTCGCCCGCTTCAAGCGAGGCGTGGGTCAAGAAAGCGGCCAGCGGCGACATGATTTCGCCGGTGTCGGCGTCGGGTGTTGCACCCATGTCCGTGCTTGCGGCCTGTTCATCCACCGGCAGCGCCACCGCGTCTTTGCCAAAGCCTTCTTGCGTCACAAAACTCTCAGCCGCGTTGACCAGTTCTTCCAGGTTTTCGATGCGGTCCTGGCCTTCTTTGTCGGTGCGGTAAAAGTCCACCAGGCCGCTGCGCGTCAGCATGTGGTCGATGATCTGGCGCAGCGTCAGGCCGTGTGTGGCCTGGCGCATGTCGTCAAGCAGTGCCACGAAGTTTTGCAGGTTGGTGCCGGCTTTACCTGCGACAGCGCCCACGCTCTGCGCCAGGCTGCGGCCCCGTGACCCGTCAGGGGCGCCTGTTGGTGCCGTTCTGGCAGCGTCCTGCAACTGCTCAATGCTGCGCGCGCCAATGCCGCGCGTGGGGAAATTCACCACGCGCAAAAAGCTGGTGTCGTCGTTGGCGTTTTCCAGCAGCCGCAAATAGGCCAGTGCGTGTTTGATCTCTGCACGCTCGAAGAATCGCAAACCGCCGTAGACGCGGTAAGGCATGCTGGCGTTGAAGAGCGCACTTTCCAGCACGCGGCTTTGTGCGTTGCTGCGGTAGAGCAGCGCAATCTCGCTGCGCGCCATGCCGCCCCGGTTGAGTTGCTGTATCTCTTCGAGCAGCCACTGCGCTTCGGCAAAGTCGCTCGTCGACTCAAACACGCGCACCGGTTCACCCGCGCCAAGATCCGTGCGCAGGTTCTTGCCCAGGCGCTGCTGGTTGTGGCTGATAAGGTCATTCGCGGCGTCCAGGATGTGGCCGCTGCTGCGGTAGTTCTGCTCCAGCTTGATGACGCTCTTGACGTGATATTCGCGCTCGAAGTCGGCCATGTTGCCCACGCGCGCTCCACGAAAAGCGTAGATGCTTTGGTCGTCATCACCCACCGCAAATACGCCCTGTGTGGACCCTGGCGGCGCAAACATCTTGAGCCACGCGTACTGCAGCTTGTTGGTGTCTTGAAACTCGTCCACCAGCACATGAGCAAAGCGGCGTTGGTAGTGTTCGCGCAGCGCGTCGTTGTCGCGCAGCAGCTCATAGGTGCGCAGCATCAGCTCGGCAAAGTCGACCACACCTTCACGCTGGCACTGTTCGTCGTAGGTCTGGTAGACCTCGACCATCTTGCGCGTCTGTTCGTCGCGCAGTTCCACATCGCGCGGGCGTTTGCCTTCTTCTTTGCTGTGCGCGATGAACCAGCTGACCTGCTTGGGCACATAACGCTCTTCGTCCAGCTGCATGGCCTTGATGACCCGCTTGACGGCCGACAGCTGGTCGCTGCTGTCCAGAATCTGAAAGCCCTGGCTCAGACCCGCCAGTTTCCAGTGCGCGCGCAAGAAACGGTTGCACAGGCCATGGAACGTGCCTATCCACATGCCGCGCACTGCCACCGGCAGCATGCCCGACAGGCGCGTCAGCATCTCTTTGGCGGCCTTGTTGGTGAAGGTCACGGCCAGCACACCACCAGGTGAAACTTGCCCGGTTTGCATGAGCCAGGCGATGCGCGTCGTCAGCACCCGCGTCTTGCCAGAACCGGCGCCAGCCAGGATCAACGAAGGCACGGCGGGCAGCGTCACGGCCGCCAGTTGTTCGGGGTTCAGCCCCTTGAGCAAGCGGGCGTCGACAGTGTCTTCATGCATGCACCGATTCTAGGAGGGCGAGGCGCGCCGCCTGGGCATTCAGGCGCCGCTGTCTGGGGCGCCCAGGGTCTCGAATGTCATCAACGTCATGGGCCCGCTGTCAGCCCAACCGTGGGCCAGCGCACGGGTTAACTTTGGCAAGCGCCGCTGTTCCAGCCACTCCACAAAGATCTCAGGCGCCAAGGGCCGGCTGAGCAAATAGCCCTGGAATTCATCGCAGCCCATGTCGCGCAGGCACTCGGCCTGCGCGGTCGTTTCAACGCCTTCGGCCACCACTTTCATGTGCAGGCTGCGGCCCAGCGCCACGATGGCGGTGGCGATGGCGCTGTCTTCGGGGTCTTCGGGCAATGCAGCCACAAAAGAGCGGTCGATCTTTAG
>JANNEX010000029.1:0-7501 GCA_031379155.1 Rubrivivax sp. | reverse complement strand
TTCGAGCGCACGGCGCGGGTCGCGCACGTACTCAAAGCTCAGCCAATAGGTCACCACCACGACCATTGACGTGGCCGTCGGCGCGGCTTGGGCACCGGTGATCTTCACGGCGCCGTTGCGCGCCAGGCCGTCGAGCAGCGCATGCATGGCCTTGGCCTTGTTCTTAAGCACAAACTGAAAGTGCGTCTCCAGGCGGCGGTTTTTGCTGAGCAGGTCGTTGAGGTCACGGTAGAGAAAACGGTAGCCCCAGATCAGCTCAAACAGCATGTGGAAAAACAGCCAGGCGTCTTCGACGTTTTCCACACCGTCGGCGGCTTGCAAGATCTCGCCCAGCGCTTTTTCATAGCGATCAAAGAGGGCATTGATGAGCTCGTCTTTGGCCGGGTAGTGGTAGTACAGGTTGCCCGGGCTGATACCCAGTTCAGCGCTGATCAGCGTGGTGCTGACGTTGGGTTCGCCAAAGCGGTTGAACAGCTCCAGCGTGACTTCAAGAATGCGCTCGGCCGTGCGGCGGGGTTTTTTCAAGGGCGTGGGCATGGGGCGCATTCTGAACGCGGCGGGGCACAGCTGGGCTGCCTACAATCCCGCGCCTTGCCTTGCCACGTTGCCCATGCCCGCCATTCGCTTTCAAAACATCACCAAGGTCTTCAAAGGCAAGGGCGCCGCGAGCGGGTTCAAGGCGCTGGACGATGTCTCCTTCGACATAGAAGAAGGTGAGTTCTTCGGCCTGCTAGGCCCCAACGGCGCGGGCAAGACCACGCTCATCAGCATCCTGGCGGGCCTGAGCCGCGCCACGCAAGGTAGCGTCACCGTGCTGGGCCACGACGTGGTGGCTGACTACGCGGCCGCGCGCCAGCGCTTGGGCATCGTGCCGCAAGAGTTGGTCTTCGACCCTTTTTTCAGCGTGCGTGAAACGCTGCGCATTCAAAGCGGCTACTTCGGCGTCAAACACAACGACGCCTGGATTGATGAACTGCTGGCCGAGCTGGGCTTGTCCGACAAGGCCAACGCCAACATGCGGCAGCTCTCAGGCGGCATGAAGCGGCGCGTATTGGTGGCGCAGGCGCTGGTGCACAAGCCGCCGGTCATCGTGCTGGACGAGCCCACGGCCGGTGTCGACGTGGAACTGCGCCAGACGCTGTGGCGCTTCATTGCGCGCTTGAACCGCGAAGGCCACACCGTGCTGCTGACCACCCACTACCTGGAAGAAGCCGAAGCGCTGTGTGGGCGCATCGCCATGCTGCAAGCCGGGCGGCTGAAAGCCCTGGACAAGACTTCGGCGCTGCTGGCCGGCACGGCCAGCACCATGCTGCGCTTCAAGACCGACGGTGTCTTGCCGCCTGCACTGGCCGCCCAGGCGCGCGTCACGGGGCGCACGGTGCAAGTCAAAGCGCATGACGCGGCCGAGGTTGAAAGCATGCTGGCCACGCTGCGCGCCAGCGGTGTGAAGGTCGAAGACCTGGAGATAGGCCGCGCTGACCTGGAAGACGTGTTCCTTGAAATCATGCAAGCGGTGCCGGCATGAAGGCCATCACTTTGGCCGGCGCCGGCACGTTGTTTCGCAAAGAGGTGCTGCGCTTTTGGAAGGTCGCCTTCCAGACCGAGGCCGCGCCAGTGCTCACGGCCGGGATGTACCTGCTGATAATTGGCCATGTGCTGCAAGACCACGTCGAGGCTTTTCCGGGTGTGGGCTACACCAGCTTTTTGATCCCTGGCCTGGTGATGATGAGCGTGCTGCAAAACTCTTTCGCCAACAGCAGCAGCTCACTCATTCAAAGCCGTGTCACCGGCAACCTGGTGTTTGTGCTGGTCACGCCACTCAGCCACTGGGCCTGGTTTGTGGCCTACGTGGGTGCGTCCATCGTGCGTGGCCTGGCGGTCGGCTTGGGTGTGATGCTGGTGACGGTGTGGTTTGCGCCGCTGCGCCTGGCCGAGCCGCTGTGGCTGCTGGTCTTTGCCGCCCTGGGCGCGGGCATGCTGGGCACGCTGGGTTTGGTGGCCGGTTTGTGGGCCGAAAAGTTTGACCAGCTCTCAGCCTTTTCCAACTTCATCATCATGCCCATGACCATGCTGTCGGGCGTGTTCTATTCGGTCAAATCGCTGCCGCCGCTGTGGCAAGCGGCCAGCCACCTGAACCCGTTTTTCTACATGATCGACGGCTTTCGGCGCGGCTTTTTTGGCGTCAGTGACGCCTCGCCATGGCTGAGCTTGCTGGTGGTGGGCGGCAGCTTTGTGCTGGTGGCAGGTGTGGCGCTGCGCTTGCTGGCCACCGGCTACAAGCTGCGTTCCTGAGACAATCGCGGCATGGCCGACCCCACCCCCACCGAAGTCCGCGACTACATCGTCGCCGGCCTGCCTTGCGAGCACGTGGAAGTCGAAGGCGACGGCCGCCACTTCTTTGCCACCATTGTCTCGGCCGCCTTTGAAGGCCTGCCGCGGGTGCGCCGCCACCAGGCCGTCTACACGGCCCTGGGCGATAGAATGCGCGAGCAAATTCACGCCCTTTCGATGAAGACGCTCACACCCGCCGAACACGTCGCTGAACACGCTGCAACGCCCGTTGCAGCCCCCGCCCAACACCACCACTAAGCGCCCCTGCGGTGCGCCGCGGGGGACCGCTGCGTGCCGCTTGCAGCGGCCTGGGCGGACCTTGCAGCGCGCCACCGGGCAAGCCACCCATGATCACGCTCGCACTGTCCAAAGGCCGCATCTTTGACGATTCGCTGCCGCTGCTGCGCGCAGCCGGCATCGAGGTGCTGGAAGACCCCGAAAAGAGCCGCAAGCTCATCCTTGCCACCACGCGGCCGGATGTGCGCGTGGTGCTGGTGCGCGCGTCGGATGTGCCAACCTATGTGCGCCACGGTGGCGCCGACCTGGGTGTGGCGGGGCTTGATACGCTGCTTGAAGACAAGGACGACTTGGGCACCGCTTTTGGCGGCGGTGGTCTGTACCGCCCGCTGGACCTGAAGATCGCGTGCTGCCGCATGAGTGTGGCCACGCGCGCTGACTTTGACTACGCGGCGGCGGTGAAACAAGGTTCGCGCATCCGCGTGGCGACCAAGTACACACACATTGCGCGTCAGCACTTTGCCACCAAGGGCGTGCATGTGGATCTCATCAAGCTTTACGGCTCGATGGAGCTGGCGCCGCTGACGGGGCTGGCCGACGCCATCGTGGACTTGGTGTCCACGGGCAGCACGCTCAAGGCCAACCACCTGATCGAGGTGGAGCACATCATCGACATCTCTGCGCGCCTGGTCGTCAACTCGGCCGCGCTCAAGCTCAAGCGCGAGCCGCTGCGCGCTTTGATCGACGCTTTTGAAGCGGCGGTTGGTAAATTGCCATGAGCTTGATCCTGCGCCGGCTGGCAACAACAGCGGCCAACTTCGAAGCCGAGTTCGAGCGCCTGCGCCATTGGTCGGCCCAGACTGACTCGGCCATCGAAACCCGCGTGGCCGAGATCATTGCCGACGTGCGTGCGCGCGGTGACGCCGCTTTGCTGGAGTTGACGGCGCGCTTTGACGGCGTGCATGCCAAGGACATGGCCGCACTGGAAATCGGCGCCGATGAATTGAGTGCAGCGCTGGACGCCATCACGCCCGCGCAGCGCAGCGCCTTGCTGGCCGCAGCTGATCATGTGCGCGACTATCACCAGCGCCAACTCGACGCCAGTTGCCGCAGTTGGCAGTACCGCGACGCCTATGGCTCGCTGCTGGGCCAGAAGGTGACGCCGCTGGAGCGCGTGGGCATCTATGTGCCCGGCGGCAAGGCGGCCTACCCCAGCAGCGTCTTGATGAACGCCATCCCGGCCCAGGTGGCGGGGGTGGGCGAAGTCATCATGGTCGTGCCCACGCCGCGCGGCGAAAGAAACACGCTGGTGCTGGCCGCCGCGCATGTGGCGGGTGTGCACCGCGTCTTCACCGTTGGCGGCGCGCAGGCCGTGGCCGCACTGGCTTACGGCACCGCCACCGTGCCGCGGGTGGACAAGATCACCGGCCCCGGCAACGCCTATGTGGCGGCGGCCAAGCGGCGTGTGTTTGGCCAGGTCGGCATAGACATGATCGCCGGGCCCAGCGAAATCTTGGTGCTGGCCGACGGCAGCACGCTGCCCGACTGGGTGGCCATGGATCTGTTCAGCCAGGCTGAGCACGATGAGTTGGCGCAGAGCATCCTGCTCTGCCCTGACAACAGCTACCTAACGGCTGTCTTGAGCGCCATGGAGCGCCTGCTGCCCAGCATGCCGCGCCACGAAGTCATCCGCGCCAGCCTGCAAGGCCGTGGCGCGCTGATCCACACGCGCAGCATGGAAGAAGCCTGCGACATCAGCAACCGCATCGCGCCTGAACACCTGGAAGTCAGCGCAGCTGAGCCTGGCCGCTGGGAGCCGCTGCTCACACACGCTGGCGCCATCTTCCTGGGCGCTTTCACCAGCGAAAGCCTGGGTGACTATTGCGCCGGGCCCAACCATGTCTTGCCCACCTCGGGCACGGCGCGTTTCAGCTCGCCGCTGGGCGTGTACGACTTTGTCAAACGCAGCAGCTTGATCGAAGTCAGCGAAGGCGGCGCACAGGTGCTGGGGCCTATCGCGGTTGAGCTGGCCTATGGCGAAGGCTTGGCGGCGCATGCGCGGGCGGCAGAGTTGCGGCTGAATGGCTCAGCGGCGCCGGCACCGGTGCCACTCAATTTCAGCGTTAGGCCGGTGGACGGCGGCAACCTGGATGCCGTGCTCAAGCTGCAAGTGGCCGCCGGGCAACGGCAGTTTGTGGCCCATGTGGACCGCTCATTGGCGCAAGTGGCCTACGAGCCCGCCGGCCGCGCGCTGGCCCTGTTTGACGGCGAAGAAGCGGTGGGCTTGATGCTGCTTTACGACGCGCGCTTGGACAAGGAAATGCCGGCGCAGCAGCTTTACCTGTGGCGCCTGCTGGTCGACGCGCGCCACCAAAAACGTGGCATCGGCCGGCTGGCCATGGCCTGGGTGCTGGAAGAGGCCAAACGCTGGGGCGTGGCCGAGGTGGGCCTGTCGCATGTGCAGGCACCTGGCAGCGCTGGGCCCTTTTATCAAAAGTTGGGGTTCACTTACACCGGGGAAGTGGACAACGGCGAGCACAAGATGATCCTGAAACTGGCGTGATTTTGAAGACACGAACTTCGTGCAACACGAACTTCGTGTTATGGTCTCCGCCTGTCAAAACCTCCCAAGCGCCATGAAAAACGTCACCGTCAGCATGGACGACAGCGTCGCCGACTGGGCCCGCATGGAAGCCGCGCGGCGCAACACCAGCGTGTCGCGTCTGGTGGGCGAATTGCTGGCCGAAAAGATGCGCCACGACGACGCCTATGAGCGCGCCATGCGCGAGTGGATGGAACGCGATTTTTCGTTCACGTCTGACGGCAGCCCCTACCCCACCCGCGAAGAGATGTATGCCGAGCGCACCGATCGTCTTCGTTGACACCAACGTCCTGATCTATGCCGAGGACAGGGCACATGCTGACAAACATGCCACTGCGCGCGCCTGGCTGCGTGAGCTGTGGCTGCGCCGCAGTGGCCGCCTGAGCACCCAAGTGCTCAACGAGTTCTACGTGGCCGCCACGCGCAAGCTCAAACCGGCCATGCCCGCAGGCGACGCCAGGGCCGAGGTGCGCCGCTTGCAACGCTGGCAGCCCTGGGTGGTGGACCACGCCACGGTGGAAGCGGCATGGGCCGTGGAGTCGCGCTTTACCGTCAACTACTGGGACGCGTTGATGGTGGCTGCCGCCCAGCAACAAGGTTGCACCTACTTGCTGACCGAAGACTTGCAGCATGACCAAGTGCTGGACGGTGTGCGCATCGTCAACCCCTTCCTTGTTGGCCCCGAAGTGCTGAACACTCCCGTATGAAAACTCTCGCCCAACGTTTGCAAAGCACCCTGCGCCATGACGTGCAAAGCATGCACGCCTACGCCGTGCAGCCCAGTGCTGGCTTCATCAAGCTCGACACCATGGAGAACCCCCACCGCCTGCCGCAGCCGTTGCGCCAGGCCCTGGGTGAACGTCTGGCGCAAGTCGCCATCAACCGCTACCCGGCACAGCGCGGTGAAGACCTGAAGCGCGCGCTGGCCACACACGCTGGCCTACCCGAGGGCTGCGCTCTGATGCTGGGCAATGGCTCTGATGAACTCATCAGCCTGCTCAGCATGGCTTGCGATGTGCCGGGTGCCGTGTTCATGGCGCCGCTGCCCGGTTTTGTGATGTACGAGATGTCGGCCAAGCTGCAAGGCCTGCGCTTTGTGGGCGTGCCGCTGACGGCCGACTTTGAGCTTGACGAAGCAGCCATGCTGCAAGCTTTTGCGCAGCACCAACCGGCGGTGGTCTACCTGGCCTACCCCAACAACCCCACCGCCAATTTGTGGGACGCGGCCGTGGTGCAGCGCCTGATTGAAGCGGCGCCGGGGTTGGTGGTGATGGACGAGGCCTACCAGCCTTTTGCCAGCCGCGACTCGATGGCCTGGCTGCGTGCCAACCCCCATGTGTTGGTGATGCGCACGCTGAGCAAGTTTGGCCTGGCCGGCGTGCGCATCGGCTACCTCATAGGCCGCAGCGAACTCATCGCACAAATCGACAAGCTGCGCCCGCCTTTCAACATCAGCGTGCTCAACGCCGAAGCGGCGCTGTTTGCGCTGGAGCATGCCGATGAATACGCACGCCAGGCGCAGTCCATCCGCGAGCAACGCGCGCGCCTCTTTGCCGCGCTGCAAGCCATGTCTGGCGCCAAGCCCTATGCCAGCGACGCCAACATGATCCTGGTGCGTGTGCCCGATGCGGCGCGCAGCTTTGCGGCTTTGAAAGAGCGCGGCATCCTGATCAAGAATGTCTCGGCCATGCACCCGCTGCTGGCCAACTGCCTGCGCCTGACCGTGGGCACGCCCGACGAGACCACGCAGCTGATTCAAGCCCTGAAGGAATGCCTGTGAGTCGCACCGCCACTGTCCAGCGCGACACCAAAGAGACGCAGATTCGCGTCAGCATCAACCTGGACGGCAGCGGCGCGGCAAGTCTGTCCACTGGCATCGGTTTCTTCGACCACATGCTGGACCAGGTGGCACGCCACGGACTCATCGATCTAGACATCCAGGCCAAGGGCGACTTGCACATCGACGGCCACCACACCGTGGAAGACGTGGGCATCACGCTGGGCATGGCAGTGGCGCAAGCCGTCGGCGACAAGAAGGGCATCACGCGCTACGGCCACAGCTATGTGCCGCTGGACGAAGCGCTGTCGCGTGTGGTGGTGGACTTCTCTGGCCGCCCCGGCCTGCACATGCGTGTGCCCTTCAAGTCGGGCATGGTGGGTGGCTTCGACACGCAACTGGCCTATGAGTTTTTCCAGGGCTTTGTGAACCACGCGCTGGTCACCCTGCACATCGACAACCTGCACGGCGACAACGCTCACCACCAGTGCGAAACCGTGTTCAAGGCCTTTGCCCGTGCGCTGCGCATGGCGCTCACACCTGACCCGCGCTCG
>JANNEX010000819.1:0-1619 GCA_031379155.1 Rubrivivax sp. | reverse complement strand
GGTGTCGCAGGCCGAGTCTTCGGTGTATTCCAAATCCAGCAGCGGCGTGCCCTGCACCACGCCCACCGAGATGGCGGCCACGAAGTCGCTGATCGGGTTGCTGGTTATGCGCTTTTGCGCCAACAACCAACTCACCGCGTCATGCGCGGCGACAAAGGCGCCGGTGATGGCTGCGGTGCGGGTGCCGCCGTCGGCTTGCAGCACATCGCAGTCCAGAGAAATCGTGCGCTCGCCCAGCACCTTCATGTCAAACACCGTGCGCAGGCTGCGGCCAATGAGGCGCTGGATTTCCTGCGTGCGCCCGCTCTGCTTGCCACGCGCCGCTTCCCGGTCGCTGCGCGTGTGCGTGGCGCGCGGCAGCATGCCGTACTCAGCCGTCACCCACCCTTCACCGCCGCCGCGTTTGAAAGGCGGCACCTTCTCTTCCACCGACGCCGTGCACAGCACCTTGGTGTGGCCAAAACTCACCAGCACCGAACCTTCGGCGTGGCGTGTGTAGTGGCGTTCAATGCTGACCGGGCGCAGCGCGTCAGCAGCGCGCCCGGCGGATCGTTCAAAACTCATGGCAGTCCCTAAACATGGGGGTTAGCGGGCAAGCCGCAGATCAAGTAAACGCCGCGGAACCGGCTCCGCCAGGCCGCTGGCGTTGCCCCTTGAGGGGCAGCGCCGCAGGCGCTCCGGGGTGGTCCATCTACCGCTTTTTGTTGCTGCTGCGCTGTATGGCTTCGTTGATCTCGCGAATGGAACGCTCGATCTCAGCATCGTCCAGCTCATCCTCTGGGCCGTCGGCGCCCAGGCTGGCTTGGATGGTGGAGGCAAACACGTCGTCGCCCAACTGCGCGGTGGAAATGCCGCTCTTGCTGTCCAGGTCTTCAGCAGCTTCCCACTCCACCGCCAGCACCGTGACGTTGTCGCTTTTTTCGCCGGCTGCACGCAACGCGCGCTCGACCAGTTCAGGCACCGCATCAGAGATCGGGTTGTTGATCAGGATGTCGGTGATGATGGTGTCAGACACGCTGCCCCACAGGCCGTCAGAGCACAGCATGACCTTGTCGCCGGGGCGCACCAACAGCGGGCCGGCGGTGTCCACCACTGGCTTGCCTGGGCTGCCCAGGCACGTGAAGAGCACGTTGCGGTTGACGCGGTCGCTCATGGGCACGACCTGACTCAGAGTTTGCTGCAGCTCTGAGTAGCTGTGGTCACGCGTGCGTGCCACCAGCTTGTCGCCACGCACAAGATAAAGGCGCGAATCGCCACAGTGCGCCCAGTAGGCGGCGTTGCCTTGCAGCAGGCAGGCCACGACCGTCGTGCGCGGGGTGTCCATCAGGGCACGCTCGGTGGCATAACGCAGCAGTTGATGGTGGCCGGCGACGATGGCGTCGTGCAAAAAACGCAGCGGCTCGTTCAGGCGCGGCTTGGCTTCACGCTGGAAGTGGGCTGAGAGGGTTTGCAGCGCCATCTGCGACGCCACTTCACCTTCGGGGTGGCCGCCCATGCCGTCGGCCAGCGCGAACAAACCCGAGTCACGCGTGTAGCAATAGCCCATGCGGTCTTCGTTTTTTTCGCGGCCACCACGGCGGCTGACTTGGTAGACAGAAAAGCGCATGGTCAGGTCGTAG
>JANNEX010000810.1:0-11773 GCA_031379155.1 Rubrivivax sp. | reverse complement strand
TTGAACGACAGGCTGGCCGACACTCGGTCGCTTTGCGTCTGGCGCCCCGCACGGTAGTCCTGGTTCTGGCGCGTCGCCACCAGGCCCCAGCCGATGAGCGTGCCGCCGGCCACCGAGGACAGGCTCACAGAGCCCGACGTGTTGGACGAATCGGCTGCAATGGAGCGCCGGCCATTGGTGGCGCTGGCGCCCAGGCGCAAGTCGTAGCTGACCGCCGAGCCCAGCACACCGCGCACATGCGGCGACAGGCTGACCGTGCCGACTTCGATGCGGTTGCTGTTGTCCAGCGTGCTGCCCGCGGCCGACTGCTGGCCAAAGGCGGACAGCGGCTGCTGATTCACGTTGGCAGCAGCGTCAACGTACAGCCACTGCTCAATGGCCTCAGCAGACAAGCTGGCGTTGAGCTGGTTCTGCACATTTTGCGAGTTAGCGTTGGCGCTGGTCTGGTCGCGTGTGTGGTGCAGCAGAGCCAGCGAGTAGCTGAGTGAGCCCACGATGCGCCCGCTGCGGCTGTCCAGGCGCAGGCCTGGGCGCACTTCGGTGACAAAGTCGCCCCCGCTGCGGCCACCGTAGCGGCTGTCCACCGCATAGGTGGTGGAGCCGTCAATGCTGGCGCTCAGGCTGGTGGCCCTGGCCGGGCCGGCGTCCTGGGCCTGCGCCGCGCCCATGGCCGCTAGCGACAGCGCCGCAGGCAGCAGCCGCAGCGCCGCCGACATGGGGCTCGAATTCCGCACCGGCCTGCGGGGCTGCACATGGTGACGCATCGGCAAGGTGTTCAGGGCGCGCGTTGTTCGGTGGCAGCGTGCGAGCCGGGGGGCGCCTCTTCGGGGGCCGGGCCGTCGGCGCCGGCGCCCTTGTGGCCATAGCCATAACCGTAGCCATAACCATAACCGTAACCGTAGCCGTAACCATAGCCGTATCCGTCGCCGTAGGCGCCACCGGCGCCACTGCGCGCCTTGTTCAGCACCATCATCTTGACCGGGCAGGACTCAATCGTGGCCAGGGCTTGTTTGACCGTGCCTTGCAAGGTGCGGTCGGCGTGCACCACGACCACGATCTGGCCCATGTGGGTGGCCAACACGCGCGACTCGGTGGTCAGCAACAACGGCGGTGAGTCGAAGATGATGATGCGGTCAGGGTAGCGCGTGGCCATGTCGTTGAGCAACTGCGTCATGGCGTCGCTGGCCAGCAGTTCGGTGGCGCGCGGGTGCGGTGAGCCGCTGGGCAGGATGGTGAGCTTGTCGACGTTGGTGCGCAGCAGCACGCTGGCCATGTCGGTCTTGCCTTCGAGCAATTCCAGCAAACCAGGGCTGGGCTCCAGGCCCAGCATGCGCAGCACCGAAGGCCGCGCCACGTCGGCGTCGACCAGCATCACGGTGTGGTCCAGCTCAGCGGCGATGCTCATGGCCAGGTTGATGCTGGTGAAACTCTTGCCTTCGCCGGGCAGTGCGCTGGTGACCATGATCAGGTTGCCGTGGGCCACGGCAGCGGCGCCGCGGCCGGTGGCATTGGCGATCAGCGGGCGCTTGATGACGCGGTACTGGTCGGCCATGTGCGAACGTGGCGCATTGGGCGTGACGATACCGGCCGAGGCGATCGCCGCCAGATCGAGCTCGATCCTGCGCGACTTGGAGAAGAACTCGCCGCTGGCGTTGTCGGCATGGCCGACGTGGGGCCGCGGCGCCTGGACCGGTTGTTGTGGCTGTTGCGGCTGCGGTGGCGCAAAGGCAACCGGCGCAGGGCTGGGAGCCAACGGCAGGTCGATGTGCGCGTCAAAAGCGGCTGCATGCGCTTGTGGCTCAGGGATTTCGATGCCGGCCTGGCGCAACTGCTCCAGACGCAAGGCGGCTTGTTCTATGAGGCTGCTCATGGGTCTAGCCTCCGAAGCGCGACATCAAAGACATCGTGATAAGCCCGGCCCCGAACAGGCCCACCAGGCCGCCTGAGGCCGCGACAAAGCGGAACAGGCTTTGTCTTTCGCGGCGGCGGTCGTCGTCGGTGGTCAACAGTGTCACCACACCTAGCAGGGGCAGGCCAGTGAGCTGGCGCAGCTCTTCGGAATTGGCAAATGTGGGCCGCATCTGGCTGGCCGCAAAAGCGAAAAACAGACCCAGCGCCAAAGACGCCAGCAACACCAAAGGCAGCAGCAGCAGTCGGTTGGGCGACACTGGCTTGGGCGCCACGCGCGGCGGGTCAATCAGGCGAAATTCAGCCACGCCCGAGGCCACATCCAGGTCACCCGACATCACGGCCGACTGGCGCCGCGAGACCAGGTCTTCGTAGCCCTTTTTGGTGATAGCGTAGTCGCGGTTGAGCTGAGCAGATTCGGCTTCGATCTGCGGCGCTGTTTTCAGTGATTCACGCACCTGGGCGTAGCGCCCGGCGTATTCGTCCACGCGGGCCTGAATGGAAGCGACCTGCACTTCAGCCGTAGCCATCATGCGGTTGAGTTCTTGCGTGGCCAGGCTCTCGTTGGCACCACCGGCCGCAACGGGAGCGGGCATGGCTGCCGCACGGCGCTGAAGCTCTTGCACTTCCTTGCGCTTTTGTTCTTCCAAGTCGGTGATGAGCCGGCGCGTACCCAGCACGTCGGGGTGCTGGTCGGTGTAGCGCTGAAGCAAGGCATCGAGGTTGCGCTTTTGCGCGTCGATGCGGGCGTCGATTTCTGGCGTTGACACCGCTGCCGGCTCGCCTGCAGCGCCCTTGCTACCTGCCAAGAGGTTGGGTAACGCCGAACTGGGCGCTTGGCCACGTGCTTCAGCCAACTGGCGCTTGGCCGCGTCGCGCGCGCGCTCGGCTTCACGCAACTGCAAACGCGCGGCTTCCAGCTGACCATTGATCTCTGACAGCCGGGTGGCGACATCTTTGCCGTCGGCACTTTGGCGGTCCAGGTTGCGCAGGCGGAACTCCTTCATGCGCGCTTCGGCCTCTTCCAGCTTGGCCTCAAAGGTCTTGATCTGCTCGTTGAGGAAAGTCTTGGCCGAATCAGTGTCCTTGCGGCTGCTGCCCAGGCCCGACTCCACAAAGATCGACACCATGGACTGGATGACACGCTTGGCACGGTCTTGTTCTGAATCGCGGTAGGCCATGGCGTACAGGTTGTTGCCACCTGCCGTGCGAATCTCAATGCCCTTGGTGAGCTTTTCAATCAGCGTTTCTTGCTCACCCTTGCTTTGGCTTTTGAGGTCCAGGTCGGCCATACGGATGAGCTTTTCAATGTTCGGCCGACTGATCAGCGTGCGGCTGAGCATGCCCACTTGCTGCTCAACGTTGGGCTGCACCGCAAGGCCACTCATCAGCGGCTTGAGGATGGAGTCGGTGTCGACGAAGATGCGTGCCGAGGCTTCGTATTGGTCAGGAATCTTCCACACCGCCACCACGCCAATGACTGCGGTGGCCCAGGCCACGACCAAGCCGGGCCAGCGGAACTTCCACATTCCGCGCAGGAAAACCAGTAGCTGTTGGACAAGTTCTTGCATGCGGCGGGCCGGAAACGGTCAGGGATTCAGGGCAGGGTCAGAACAGGCTTTGCGGAATGATCAGGATGTCGCCCGGGCGCATTTCCACATTGGCTGTGGTATCGCCACGTTTGATCAAATCCTTGAGCCGCACACCGTACTGCTTGTTGCCGTCGGAGGTGCGCTGGATGACGGCGCGATTGCCATCGGCAAAGTCGGTCAGACCGCCGACGGCGATCATCACGTCCAGCAGGGTCATCTTCTGCTTGTAGGGCAGGAACAGCGGGCGTGCCGCTTCACCGACGACGCGGATCTGTTCACTGTACGGGCCGACGAAGCCAGTGACGATGACTGTCACCACCGGATCACGCACATAGGTAGAGAGCTTCTTTTCGATGTCGCGCGCCAGCTCGGGTGGCGTTTTGCCCTGCGCCATCAACTCGTCAACCAAAGGCGCCGAGACCTTGCCGTCGGGGCGCACCGGCACGGTCAATGACAGCTCAGGGTTGCGCCAGACAATGATGTTGAGGTTGTCGCCGGCGCCGATGACGTAGCTGTAGTCGGCCGTCGCCGCAGCCGCTGGGGCGGGCGGCAGGTTTTGTGTCAGGCCGGCGCAGCCCGCCAACAGACCTAGCGACAGCGACAGCACGGCACCAAGGCTCAAGCGCTTGAAGTAAAAGGAAGTGCAATGTGTCAAAACAAGCTCCTGTAGTCTTAGGGTCAGGTCGCACCGGTGCAAGGCAACGGCAGCGCCAGGCGCATCTCATTGCAAGGCAGCCTTGCAGCCAGCCGCGAGCCGACTCAAACCGAGATGATGTCATAGCACTTGCAGCCCCCAGCGCGCTCAAAGTAGGGGCACGCCAAAAGTATGCAAACTTTTATCACGTTCAGTCACCAGGCCTGTGCGTCAGCCTGTGCGCGTCCAGCCCGGGCCGAGTTCACGACTGCTTCGGCTATTCGCTGGAGCATCGGCAGGACTTCGCTGCAAGATCAAGGTTTGGCAGACAATCCGGCCGCTCCTTTCGGAGCAGTTTTTCACTTGCTTCAAACGTCCAGACGGGAGTCTTCTTGGCCTACCGACCGCTTAATCGCTGGGCACGCGCTGCCCTACCGGTCTTGCTCAGCAGCCTGCTCTGGGCCTGCCAAAAGAGCGCCACTGACCACATGGCGCTGGCCAATGCGGCCATCGCCGCCAAGGAGCCGACGGCCGCCGTTTTGCACCTGAAAAACGCGCTCGCCAAAGACCCCAACAGCGGCGAAGGCCGGATGATGTTGGGTACACAAGAATTGGCCGCTGGCGACTCGGGCGCGGCCGTCATCGACTTGCGCCGCGCGCGTGAACTTAAAGTGCCTGACGACAAGGTGGTGCCGGTGCTGGCCGAAGCCTTGCTGGCGTCCCGCCAGGGCCGCCTGCTGATAGAACAATTCGGCAGCCTCAAGCTGACTCAGCCTGCGGCCATGGTGCGTTTGAACACCACGCTGGCCTTGGCCTATCTGGCGCTGAGCAACCCAGTGCAAGCCCGCAAGTCGGCCGATGCCGCGCTGGCCATCGACCCCAAATGGGTGGACGCCAAGCTGGCTCGTGCCCGTATCACCCTGGCCGAATCGAATCGCGCCCAGGCGCTGACAGAGATCAACGCCCTGATCCAGGAAGCGCCCAACTCCGACGAAGTCTGGACCTTCAAGGGCTACCTGCATGAACTGGTTCGGGCCGAACAAGACCAAGCTCTGGCTGCCTATGCCAAGGCGCTGGAGATCAACCCCAAGCAGCTGCAGGCGCTGTACGCCACGGTGTCGGTACACATGGCGCTTGAAGACCTAAAAAAAGCTGGTGGGGCAGTGGACACTTTGGCCAAGACCTGGCCCAAGAGCTTTTACACGCTCTATCTTCAGGCACGCCTGAATCACTTGAATGGCAAATACGCTGAAGCGCGGCCACAATTTGCGTCGCTGATCAGTGCACTGCCCGAAAACGTCACGGCCTTGCTGGCTTCCGGGCTCAACGAACTCAAGCTCAACGCGCCCATCCAGGCCGAAGCGCAATTGGCGCGTGCCGTCAGCCTGGCGCCCACCAACGGCGCCGCGCGCTACTACCTGGCCCAAGCCAACCTGCAATTGGGCCGCCCTGAAAAGGCGTCCAATGCCATTGCACCACTGATCGAGGCTGCCGACGCGCCGGCTGAAATCCTGGTGGTGGGCGCGCAGGCCAAACTGCTGCAGGGTGACACGCAAGGTGCCGATGCGCTGTACACGCGCGCCGCCAAATTCAAGTCAAAGGATCCTTCGGTGCGAACGGCCTTGGCCGTGGCGCAAGCGGCCAAGGGTGAAACGGATGCCGCGCTGCGCGAATTGCAGCTCATTTCCGATGCTTCTGACCTGCTGGAAGCCGATCTGAAATTGATCAGCACCCGTCTGTCGCGCAACGAATTGTCCGAGGCGCTGGTGGCGATTGACAAGTTGGACAAGAAAAAGCCCGACCAGGCCGCCGCTGCCGAATTGCGCGGCCAGGTTTTGCTCAAGAAGAGCGACTTTGACGGCGCACGCAAGGCCTTCGAGCTGGCTTTGCAGCGCGACAAGTTCTACGCGCCGGCTTTGGTGCAGTTGACCAACCTCGACTACGCTTTTGACAAGTCGGACCAGGCCCGCAAGCGCCTGGAATCACTGCTGGCCTTGGACCCCAACAACTCCCCAGCACTGACCACCTTGGCCGCGCTGGCCCTGAAGACCGGCGGCAGCTCTGCAGAGGTGCAGTCACTGCTCGACAGGGCCACTCGCGCCGACCCGCTCAACCTCAACGCCTGGCTCATGCTGCTGTTGCGCCACTTCAATGCCGGCGACGTACAGGCCGCGCTCAACGCCAGCCAGACGGCCAATGCGGCCATTCCTGACAACGTGCAGTTGATGGAGATGACGGGGCGCATTCAGCTCAAGAGCGGAGACATTCGCCAGGCCAACAGCACCTACTCCAACCTGATGCGGGTGTCACCGCGCTCGGCCTCGGGCTACATGGGGCTGGCGGCTTCATTGATCGCGGCTGGCGAGCTAGAGGCGGCCGCCAAGAGCTTGCAGCGCCTGATCGAGCTTGAGCCGCGCTATGCCGACGCGCAGCGCATGGCCGCTGAAGTGGCCCTCAGGCGTCGCCTGTTCAAGGACGCGATTGCGCTGGGCCGCAACATCCAGCGCCTGTACCCCAACGAGGCCATGGGCTACTCGGTCGAAGGCGAGGCCGAAGCCAGCCAAAGCAATTGGGCTGCAGCCGCTGCCGCCTTTCGCAAGGGCCTGGAAAAGTCCAACGCCGATGGCATGTCGATTCGCTTGCACTTGATGCTGCTGCGCGACGGCAAAACGGCGGAGGCCGAGCAGATGAGAGACGCGAGGCTCAAAAGCCATCCCAAAGACGTGATCTTCCTGGCCTACCTGGGAGACAACCTGCTCGATGCCAAGGACTGGACAGGTGCCAAGAGTCGCTATCAGCAAGTGCTGGCTGTTGAGCCCAACAATGTCGGCACCTTGAACAACATGGCCTGGCTGCTGTTGCAGACCAAAGATCCACAGGCTTTGAGCTTTGCCGAGCGAGCGCTGGCCGTTTCGCCCGACCGTCCTGAAGTGCTGGATACCATGGCCCAGGTGCTAGCCAGCCGTAAGGAATACGCCAAAGCCGTGGAGTCACTCAAGCGGGCCATCAACCGATCCACTGACACCGGTGCCCTCAGGCTGTCGCTGGCGCGTGTGTACATCCAGGCCGAAGACAAGCTCAACGCCATCGCAGAACTGGAAAAACTCATCGAATTGGGCAAGTCATCGCCTCTTTACCTACCGGCGCGCAAGTTGCTGACCGAGGCCCGCAAGAGCTGACGCTGCAGGCCACCGTGCTTCGGCTCCTGTCACCGACGGTGTGTTCAGGGTTTTTACTAGGTTTAGTGGGACGGCGGCGGTAACGGAACCGTCAAGAGACCTGTCGGTAAACTTAACAGCACTCATGATCGGCAACCAAGGCGTATTCCTAAGCTATTGAAAGACAACGACTTATCTCTCCTGGCCCGTTGATTGCTGTAGTGATTGCGTGGCTAGCGGCGGCGGTTCAAACAAGTCCCCCAGGCCTGCTGTCCGGTCCGTAATTTCTACTTCGAAAGTGAGAACCTCATGAAACTGCTCAAAAAGGCTTGGCTGGGTCTGGCATTCAGTGCTGGCGTCCTGGCTTCTGGTGGCGCCTCGGCCACGGCCATCTGCCAAGGCTGCAACTTCCAATTCTTGTCGGCTGGTACTTTCCTGGGAAGCCTGGATCCCACCACCTTTGACTCCGCTTCCTTCACCCACACGGGTCTGGGTTCCGGCGCTTTCAACGACTGGTGGGTCTTCCGCGTCAGCCCTGCTGGCCTGGGTGGCGTCAACGCCGTGTTCCTGCCGACCAACGCTGTGGCCGGCTTCGCCATCAGCTTGTATTCGCTGACCGGTGAGACGTGCACCCCCGTGATCAACCCCGGTCTTCCCGGCTCGATCCCCGGCACCTGCACGGCCGCTCAGCTGGGCGTTCCCACGCTGCTGCCCGTGTTCAACAACGGCGTCGGCTTCGTGGTGAACCTGCCCAACTCGCCGATGTCTGGTTCCTACGCCTTCAACATCACGGGTACCTCGATCGCTCCCGCTGGCACTCAGCCCAACCTGTACTCGGGCAACGTGACGACCACGCTCATCCCCGAGCCGGGTTCGCTGGCTCTGGTCGCTCTGGGCCTGCTGGCCGCTGGTGCTGGCCTGCGCCGCCGCGCTGCCTAAGTCCTTCGGACTTCTCGCTCCTAAAAAGGGGCTCCGCTGATGCGGAGTCCCTTTTTTCTTTGTCCAGCCCATGTCTACTATGGTCTGCCCGCCTTCAGGCTGGCCCAAGCTTGGCGCCGATTCTGTGTATGAATGAACATGCATTTGGCCAAAGTCCGGGCCCGGCCAGCAAACCAGGGCCGAACTTCCTTAAGCTAGGCAAGCTCAGCCAAGCAACCTGCCATGAATCCCAGTCCCCACAAGGGCCGCCAACCTCGAGTCAGTACGGGAAGCGGCGCGCCAGCTTTCTGGTTGCCCCCCGAACGCGGGGCTTGCTGCCGGCCAAAGCTAGCTCTTACATTCGCTGACGCCGTAAAACAGCGCTCGTCATGGTCGCCTGCACCAGCTCTGCTTGCGGTCATGTCGCATACCCAATTTGGTAGTCGCGGGTGGCGACTCCAAGAATGCGGTCGGGACCAACTCTCAACATGATTCGAATATTCAACCACTATGTGCACCGCTCTGCTTTGCGGGGCATGTTTTTTGACCTCGGGCTGGTGCTGCTGGTTGCCCTGGTCGCGGTCAGCTTCAACCTGGGCAGCATTGACCGCGCCGTGCCGTTAGCTGGCACACATGTGGTGTCCTTTGCAGCCTGCTTGTTTGTCATTAACAGCGCATCCGGGCTGTACGAGACGACTGCCAGCGGCTCGCTCGGCAGGTCCATGGCTCGCGCCTTGATGGTGCTTTTGGTGGCGATACCGCTGACTTACGCCATCTTTGGC
Organism: Rubrivivax sp.; assembly: GCA_031379155.1. GTDB lineage: Bacteria > Pseudomonadota > Gammaproteobacteria > Burkholderiales > Burkholderiaceae_C > Rubrivivax. The sequence goes on along the minus strand of JANNEX010000810.1, from coordinate 2,781 downwards.
CTGCTACCGGCAAACTTCGCGGACCGCTCGAGCATCCAACATTCGATGATGGCTGGCGTCACTGCCCTGGTCTTGCGCCGTGCCTACCTGTCGCACGCCAGTGCAGGCCCGACCCGCCGCACGCGCATCCTTATTTTTGGTGCCGGCCCAGCCGCCCAGGTGGTGGGAAACACCTTGCGCAAGGCTGATCCCAATGCCGATATCGTGGGTTATGTGGCCGGTCCCAATGAGCGAGAGCCTGCCGTGCCCGCGCAGGAAATTCTCGAGTTGCATGACACCCTGCCCCGAATGGCCCAGCGTCTTAGCGTGGACGAAATCGTCGTCGCGCTGACTGAACGCCGCTCTGGCAGCATGCCGCTGCGCCAGTTGCTTGACTGCAAGGTTTCAGGCACCAAGGTCTACGACCTGAACACGCATTTCGAAAAGACTCTGGGCCAGATCCGCATCGACTTTCTCAGCGCTAGCTGGCTGATCTTTGGCGACGGCTTCAACCAAGACGCCTGGCGCACTGGCTTCAAACGTGCATTTGACATCCTTTGCGCCACAATTCTGTGTCTGGTCTCGGCACCCATCATGCTGGTGACCGCGGTGCTGATCAAGCTTGAAAGTCCTGGCTCAGTCCTCTACCGCCAGGAACGCGTGGGCCAAAACGGGCGCAACTTCAGCATCGCCAAATTCCGCAGCATGCGCAATGACGCAGAAGGTGACGGCAAACCGCGCTGGGCCAGTGCCAACGACAGCCGTGTGACCCGCGTCGGCCAAGTCATCCGCCGCTTGCGTATTGACGAATTGCCGCAGTTGCTCAACGTGCTGCGCGGCGACATGAGCCTGGTGGGCCCTCGGCCGGAGCGGCCCTTCTTCGTCGATCAGTTGACACACGAAATTCCGTTCTATGCGCTGCGCCACAGCGTGAAGCCAGGCGTCACAGGTTGGGCACAGGTTCGCTACCCTTACGGTGCGACGGTTGAAGACTCGCAGGAAAAACTTCAATACGACCTCTACTACGTCAAGAACCACACTCTGTTTCTGGACCTTGTCGTCCTCATGGAAACGGTGGGTGTGGTGCTCACCGGCAAGGGCGCGCGCTGACTTCGCCCTTGTCCAGCGCCGTGCTGCGCGCAGCACCTGACCCACAGCGAACAAAGGTCGGCTTCGGCCCATGAGCGCCGCCACGGACAATGTCGCTGCCCTGGGCTATGGCTTGGCTTTTCTCAGCCACAGCGGCTTTGCTGGCTACCTGATTTACACCGGGCGCTCCATCGCATCCGATCACCGCGCCGGCCGCCCGCTGCTGGCGGCATTGGGGGCCACAGCCGCGTGGGCCGCGATGTGCCTTGTCGGTTTGTACTGGAACGATCTGGTAGCTGATGGCTTGGTGCAGTCGCTGGACATCCTGCGTTACGGCCTGTGGTTCATGTTCCTGCTTGCACTGTTCCCGGCGGGGCAGGCGCCAGGCATGGGCGCACCCGCGCTGTTGCGGCGCATTGCTGTGACCAGCATCGTGCTGGCTTTGGGAATGACACTGTTGCGCACGGCTAGCGGGTGGGGCAGCGACCTGTCGCGGGCGCTTATCGCTGTTTCACTGGCCATGCCCGTGTGTGGCTTGCTGATGGTGGAACAGCTTTTTCGCAACCTCGCTGAAGACTCGCGCTGGAACGCCAAGCCAGTGTTCCTGGGCTTGTCCTGCGTGTTTGTGTTTGACATCTACCTGTACTCGGAAAGCCTGCTCTTTGGCCGCTTTGACCAAGACGCGCTGAACGTGCGCGGCGCCGTGCATTCGTTGGCTGTCCTGTTCCTGGTGGTGGCTTCGCGCCGTGGCCAGAACTGGATCAACCGCCTTCACGTCTCGCGCACCGCCGCCTTTTATTCAGCCACCTTAATCCTGGCCGGCGCCTACCTGCTGTTCATGGCCGGAGCGGGCTACTACGTGCGCTACTTTGGCGGTAACTGGGGCCGCGCCCTGCAACTCAGCCTGCTGGTGGCAGCGTTGGCCTTCGGCGGCATGCTGGTTTTCTCAAGCGAGCTGCGCTCTTGGCTGCGCGTGTTCGTGGGCAAGCACTTTTACAGCTACCGCTACGACTACCGCGAAGAGTGGCTGCGCTTCACTGGCATGCTGTCGGCCAAGCGCACCCCGCAAGAGATGGGCGAAATGATCGTCAGGGGGCTGGCCAAGATGGTCGAGTGCCCGGCCGGTGCGTTGTGGACGCGCAATGGGGCCGATGCACCCTTTGCGCAGACCGCTGTCTGGAAGCTGGCGCAGAACACAGAAGCCGAGCCAGCCGACTCTTCGCTGTGCAGCTTTTTGCAAACCAACGGCTGGGTCATCGATCTGGACGAGTTCCGCACATCGCCTCGGCGCTACGGCGCGCTGGCCCTGCCCACCTGGCTCTTGGGCACGCGCAATGGCTGGCTCGTCGTGCCGCTCATGGTTGGCGAAGAGTTGCTGGGCTTTGTCGTGCTGACGCGCCCCATCACTGCCATCAAACTGAACTGGGAAGTGCTGGACCTGCTCAAGACGGCGGGCCGCCAGGCCGCAGGCTACCTGGCGCAAATGCAGGCCACCGAAGCCTTGCTGGACGCGCGCAAGTTCGAGGCCTTCAACCGCATGTCGGCCTTTGTGGTGCATGACCTGAAGAACATCGTGGCCCAGCTTTCGCTCATGCTCAAGAATGCGGAAAGGCTGCACGACAACCGCGAGTTCCAGCAAGACATGCTGTTGACCGTCGAGAGCTCGCTTGAGAAGATGCGCCGGCTCATGCTGCAGCTGCGTGAAGGGGCCAC
>JANNEX010000806.1:0-1852 GCA_031379155.1 Rubrivivax sp. | reverse complement strand
GCCCTTTCACCGACTTCAACGGTGCGGTGGAAGACGTGAACTACGAAAAGAGCAAGGTCAAGGTTTCGGTGACGATCTTTGGCCGTGCCACGGGTGTTGAACTCGACTTCGCGCAGGTCGAAAAAATCTGATTGCTGGCGTTTTCCGAAGCAGCCCCGGGAAACGCTGAAGTTGTTTTGGGCTGAGTGACGAGGAGCTGATCTCGATCGGCGTTTGAACTCGATAGGAGCCTTTGTGGCAAAGAAAATCGTCGGCTTCATCAAGCAGCAGGTACCGGCCGGCAAGGCCAATCCGTCGCCCCCGATCGGGCCGGCATTGGGCCAGCGTGGCCTGAACATCATGGAGTTCTGCAAGGCGTTCAACGCCCAGACCCAAGGCTACGAGCCGGGCCTGAAGTTGCCCGTGGTGATCACGGCTTTTGCCGACAAGTCCTTCACCTTCATCCTCAAGTCGCCGCCCGCGACTGTGTTGCTGAAGAAGGCCGCGAAGATCGAAAAGGGTTCCGGCAAGCCGCACCTGGACAAGGTCGGCACGGTCACCCGCGCCCAGCTTGAAGAGATCGCCAAAACCAAGATGAAGGACCTGAACGCCGCCGACATGGACGGCGCGGTGAAGATCATCGCCGGCTCGGCGCGTTCGATGGGCCTCACGGTCGTAGGAGTCTGAACATGACGAAGCTCACCAAGAAGGCCAAGACGAGCCAAGGCAAGATCGACAGCACCAAGCTCTACGCGCTGGACCAGGCGCTTGTGATCGTCAAGGAATACGCCACCGCCAAGTTCGATGAATCCATCGACGTGGCCGTGCAACTGGGCAGTGACGCCAAGAAGTCCGACCAGGTCGTGCGTGGCGCCGTCGTCATGCCCGCCGGCACCGGCAAGACGAAGCGCGTGGCCGTGTTCGCCCAAGGCGCCAAGGCCGAAGAAGCCAAGGCCGCTGGCGCCGACATCGTCGGCATGGACGACCTGGCCGCTGAGATCAAGGCCGGCAAGATGGACTTCGATGTGGTCATCGCGTCGCCCGACACCATGCGGGTTGTTGGCACGCTGGGCCAGATCCTGGGCCCGCGCGGCCTGATGCCAAACCCGAAGGTCGGCACCGTGACGCCGGATGTGGCGCAAGCCGTCCGCAACGCCAAGGCCGGCCAGGTGCAGTTCCGCGTTGACAAGGCCGGCATCATCCACGGCACCATCGGCCGTCGGTCATTCGACTCCGACAAGCTGGTGATGAACCTGCGTGCGCTGGTCGAGGCCCTGAACAAGGCCAAGCCGTCCAGCAGCAAGGGCATCTACCTGCGCAAGGTGGCGCTGTCTTCCACCATGGGCGTGGGTGTGCGTGTGGACACCCAGTCGATCGCGGCGCAGGCTGCGGCCTGAGTTTCAACGTTACTTCAACGTCGTTTCGACATTACTTTCAAGTTTGGTGGCGGTGCGCGAGTCTGGCGCGCCGCAAGATGAGTTTGGTGGGCTGGCTGCCGCAAGGTGGCCAGGCCATCCAAGACCGCTGGTGGGATGCAGGCGCAAGCCCCAAGTCCCGTAATCGCGAGCCAGGTCGTTAGGCCGAACTCAAAGCCAGCGCAGATGGCGGTCCCGCCGTGAAAAGGAGTCCAGTTGGAAACGACCGGTTTTGCCTGTGAACGGATGGCTGCTGATTCCGGTGTGACCGCAAGGGCCGAAGGCTTGAACGGCACGTTTTGTGTGAGGAGCAGACTTTGAGTCTCAATCGCAACGAGAAGGCAGCCGTGGTCACGGACGTGAGGCACCAAGCCGCGCGTTCGCAGACGTTGGCGTTGGCCGAGTACCGTGGCCTCACCGTGGAAAACCTGAACAAGCTGCGCGTCGACGCGCGGGCC
>JANNEX010000693.1:0-2339 GCA_031379155.1 Rubrivivax sp. | reverse complement strand
AACCAGGGGACGAAGGTGTGCGGGAAAACGAGGCTCATGCTGGGCGCGATTGTGCCGCAGCATGTTTGCCCCTCACCCGTTGACACAGGAGCCTGATATGGACGTCTTCAAGACCCACGGTGCCTTCAGCTGGAGCGAGCTGATGACCCCCAACCCTGGCGCCGCCGCAGAGTTCTACGGCAAGCTGTTTGGCTGGACCTGCAAGTCCATGGGTGCAGCGATGGGCAACTACATGGTGGCCAATGTCGGCGAGACCGGCGTGGGCGGCATCATGGCCACACCGCCCGAGGCCAAAGGCATGCCGCCACGCTGGGGTGTCTACGTCACGGTCACCAACGTGGACGAGACGCTCAAGCAGGTCAAGGCGCTGGGCGGTACGGTGGTCATGGAGGCCATGGACATACCCGGCGTGGGCCGCATGGCGGGCTTCAATGACCCGCAGGGCGCCATGATCAGCGTCATGCAGTACGAGGCACGCTAAACCAGTCGCGGTCAGCGAACCGCGCTGAACGTTTGACCGGGGCTTGCGCTGGCGCGGACATAATCCGCGCCCCGTGAGACCCCCGCCGCGCCTGAGCCCCGTTCAGGCCACACCCGTCCCGCCCATCACCTTCCCTGAGTCGCTGCCGGTATCCACCCGGCGCGACGAGATAACACGCGCCATCGCCACGCACCAGGTGGTCATCGTGTGCGGTGAAACCGGCTCGGGCAAGACGACGCAGTTGCCCAAGATCCTGCTGCAGATGGGTCGTGGCTGGGGCGCCGGTGGCAAGGGCTTGATCGGTCACACGCAGCCCCGGCGCATTGCCGCCAGCAGCGTGGCCAAGCGCATCGCCGAAGAGTTGAAGTCACCGCTGGGCGAGGTGGTGGGCTTCAAGGTGCGCTTTCAAGACCGTTTGCAGCCCGGGGCCAGCGTCAAGCTGATGACCGACGGCATCTTGCTGGCAGAAACCGAACGTGACCCGCTGCTGCGCGCCTATGACACGCTGATCATCGACGAGGCGCACGAGCGCAGCCTGAACATCGACTTCTTGTTAGGCTACCTGTGCCAGTTGCTGCCGCGCAGGCCTGACCTGAAAGTCATCGTCACCTCGGCCACGATTGACGCCGACCGCTTTGCCCAACACTTTGCGTCTGCCAAGGGGCCCGCGCCCGTCATCACGGTGTCGGGCCGGCTGTTTCCGGTGGAGCAGCGCTGGCGGCCTTTTGAAGAGCGGCGTGACTTTGATTTGAGCGACGCCATTGCTGACAGCGTGGACGAGTTGTGGCGCGGCACGGGTCGCAGCGGACAAGCCGCTGCGGGGCAGGGCGACATCCTGATCTTTCTGCCCGGTGAACGCGAAATTCGCGAGACGGCTGACCATCTGCGCCGTCACCTGCTTCAACACACCAAGGGTGGTCCGCAACCCGAGATCCTGCCGCTCTTTGCGCGCCTGAGCCAGCAGGAGCAAGACCGTGTTTTCGATGCGGGCAACGGCCGGCGCATCGTGCTGGCCACCAATGTGGCCGAGACATCGCTGACGGTGCCGGGCATCCGCTACGTCATCGACGCCGGCCTGGCGCGCGTCAAGCGCTACAGCTGGCGCACCAAGGTTGAGCAGTTGCAGATTGAAGCCATCAGCCAGGCTGCGGCGCAGCAGCGCGCCGGGCGTTGCGGGCGCGTCGCCAATGGCATCTGCATACGCTTGTACAGCGAGGTCGAATTTGCCGGCCGGCCACGTTTTACCGATCCGGAAATTCTGCGCTGTTCACTGGCCGGCGTGATCCTGCGCATGAAGGCGCTGCACCTGGGCGCGGTGGACGACTTTCCTTTTGTCGAAGCACCGCCGCGCAAGGCCATCGCCGACGGCTACGAACTGCTTGCCGAGTTAGGCGCCGTGGACGAAGCCAACGAGCTGACCGCCACCGGCAAAGAGCTGGCGCGCCTGCCGCTGGACCCGCGTGTCGGGCGCATGATTCTGGAAGCGCGCCAGCGCGAGTGCCTGAGTGAAGTGCTGGTTATCGCCGCCGCGCTCAGTGGCCAGGACGTGCGCGACCGGCCGCAGGAACAAGCGCAAACGGCCGATCAAAAACACAAGCCTTTCGACGACGAAAAGTCGGAATTCATGGGCACGCTCAAGCTCTGGCAGTGGATAGAAGCCGGGCGCGGTGTGCATGGCCACGGGCCGCAAAAAGCCGAGCATGTTGACAGCCACAAGCTCACCAACCGCCAGCAGGAACAGCGCCTGCGCGACAGTTTCATCAGCCCGCGCCGCGTGCGCGAATGGCGCGACATCCATTCGCAACTGCACACCGTGGTGGCCGAACAGGGTTGGCGCTTGAACACGGCGCCCGCCACC
>JANNEX010000691.1:0-15417 GCA_031379155.1 Rubrivivax sp. | reverse complement strand
GCCGCGCCTGCTGCGTTCAGAGACCGTGGACAACCACACCGGTGGCAGCGAAGTGAATGCCGCGCGCACCAGCGACGGCATGTTCTTTGAGCGCGGCGAACACGCCGTCATCGCCACGCTGGAGCAGCGCATCGCTGCGCTACTGAACTGGCCGCTGGTGAATGGTGAAGGATTGCAAATCTTGCGCTACCGGCCTGGCGCCGAGTACCGCCCGCACCACGACTACTTTGACCCCGTGCACAGCGGCACTGCGCGCATCTTGCAACGCGGCGGTCAGCGTGTGGCTTCGCTGGTGATGTACCTGAACACGCCTGAGGGCGGCGGCACCACCACGTTTCCTGACGTGGGTCTTGAAGTGGCACCCGTGCGTGGCAATGCCGTCTTCTTCAGCTACAACCGCGCCCATGTCAGCACCAAGACGCTGCACGGCGGCGCGCCGGTGACGGCGGGTGAAAAGTGGGTGGCTACCAAGTGGCTGCGGCAAAGCGAATTCATTTGAGCTGACTGTTCGGCGCCTCAGATTTCAGCGCATTCGTTATAGGCCGGCACACGCACCCTCTAGCCCAAATCGTTTTGGATGCTGGCGCGCAAAGTGTCTGCTGCATCGGGCTCACCGTGCACGACAAAGGTCTGCTGCGGCGGCTGTTTGAGCTGGCGCAACCAGGCCAGCAATTCACCCCTGTCAGCGTGGCCTGAGAAGCCTTGCAACTGCTCAATCTCGGCGCGCACCGGCACCATTTCGCCGTGGATCTTGACCTCGCGTTCACCCGCCAGCAGTTTGGCGCCGCGGCTGCCGCCGACCTGAAAGCCGGCAAACACCACACTGTGTTTGGCCTGCGGCGCCATAGCCTTCTAGAGGTGCAGCACCAAGAGCAAGGCCTGCGCACGGCCCACGGCAAAGGCCGGCAGCAGCACCGAGCCGCCGCGTTGCACCGTGCGCTGCACGATGTCGGCCAGGCGCTGGCCCACGTCCAGCTCAGGGTGGTTGCGGTTGCCATAAGTGCTTTCAATAATCATCACGTCGGCTTCGGGCAAGACTTGTGGCGCTGGCATGAGCAGGTCGTTTTGGCGCCCCACATCGCCTGAAAAAACCAGCTTCATTGCGGTTTTGCCGGGTTCTTGCAGGGTGATGGCGCAGGCGCCCAGCAAGTGACCGACAGGCGTCAAGGTCACGCGGTGATGGCCCAAGCCCGGGCCTAGGCTCAAGCTGCGACCAGGCTCCAGCGGCACCAGCTGCGACAGCGCTCTTTCAGCATCAGCACGTGTGTAGAGCGGCAGCGCTTTTTCGTGGTGCGAATAGCCGTAGCGGTTGGCGCGGCGGGCGTCTTCTTCCTGCAAGTGCGCACTGTCCAGCAGCAGCACACGGGCCAATGCGCACGTGGCAGGGCTGGCGTGGATGGGCCCGCGTTAGCCTTGTTTGACGAGCGCCGGCAGCCAGCCGCTGTGGTCCAGGTGGGCGTGGCTCAGCACCACGGCGTCCAGTTCTTGCAGTTGCGCCGGCATGACCCAGTTGCGTTCGCGGTGCAGCTTCCAGCCCTGGAACATGCCGCAGTCGAGCAAGATGCGGCTGCCCGCACTTTCCACCAAATGGCGTGAACCGGTGACACCGTCGGCGGCGCCCAGGAAGTGGATCTTCATTCGCCCAAATCCTGCAGTGCGGCCGACTCAAGAATGCGCAAGCCTGGCGCTGCCTGATCCAGGCCACGCAGCAGTGCGCGTGCCAGCGTCGCGGCTTCAATCGGCCGCCAGGCCTTGGGGATGAAGGGTGTCAGTGGCGCTGTCAGCGCCAGCGTCAGCCTCTCGCCCAGTCGCGGCGCCTGGCCCAAAGAGGCGCGGTCACCGGCCAGCAGTGATGGGCGGGCGATGAGCAAGCTGGCAAAACCCAGCCGGCCCAGTTCTGCTTCCATTTCGCCTTTGACGCGGTTGTAGAAGGTGGCGGATTTGAGGCTGGCGCCCAGGGCCGAGACCACCGCAAAGTGGCGCACGCCTGCGCCTTGTGCGGCGCGCGCAAAGGCCAGCACGGCATCGAAGTCGACCGCACGAAAGGCCGCCTGCGAGCCGGCGACTTTGATGGTCGTGCCCAGGCAGCAAAAGGCGAGCTCGGCCTTGGGCAAGGGCGGCAGCGCAGCGAAGTCGACGACGTGCACGCGGTGCAGCGGCATCGTGACGGCCATGGGTTTGCGCACCAGCAGGTGCAGCGGGCCGGGGCCCGTCCAGTGTCTGGCCACTTCGCGGCCAATGAGCCCGGTGGCGCCAGCAAGCAATGCAGTCATGGGCACGAGCCTACTGCGTTCAGCGGAACTGGTCGAGCAAACGCTCCAAGGTCATCGTAAAGGGCTGGCTCAGCGCCGGCAGCGTCAGCAGCAATCCCAATAGGCCCACGCCCAGCGTGACCGGGAAGCCGACCGCGAAGATATTGATCTGCGGCGCCACGCGTGAGATGGCGCCCAGCACCAGGTTGACAAACAGCAGCATGGTCACCAGGGGCAGTGCAATCCACAGCCCCGTTGAGAAGATTTCTGCGCCCCAGCGTTGCGGCTGCACCTGGTGCAAAAAGGCAAACGGCTCTGGCGCAATGGGGAAGGCGGTGAAGCTGTGCACCAGTGCCGCCACGACCAGCAAGTGGCCGTTGGCGACGATGAACAGCCAGGCCACGGTGGTGCCAAAAAAGCGGCTGGATGCGGTGGCAGCCTGAGCTGAGAGTGGGTCAAAGAAGCCCGCAAAGTTCAGGCCCATTTGCAAGCCTATGAGTTCACCCGCAAACTCCACCGCTGCAAACACCAGGCGCACCGCAAAGCCCAAGCACAGGCCAATCACTGCCTGCTGCGCCACCAGCGCAAAGGCCACGGGTGAGTCCAGCGCCACCTCTGCAGCCGGTGGCAGACTGGGCTGGGCGGCGAGGGCAATGAAGGCGGCCAGCCCAATGCGCACGCGCGTGGGCACGCTGCGACTGCCCAGCACGGGCAGGGCGGTGAACAGCGCCAGAGCGCGCAAGAAGGGCCACAGCAGCGGCGTCACCCACTGCATGACCTGCGCTTCTGTGAAGGTCAGCATGTTGGGGCGTTAGCCTGAAATCTGCTAGCCGACAGCAGCGGGTATGGATTGCAACGTGGCTTGCAAGTACTCGACCAGCGTGCTCAGCATCCAGGGCCCGGCCACGGCCAGCATGGCCACGGCGGCCACCACCTTGGGCACAAAAGACAAGGTGGCTTCGTTGATTTGCGTCGCGGCCTGGAAAATGCTGATCAGCAGGCCCACCACCAGCACGGTCAGCAAGAGCGGGGCTGAGACCAGCAGCAACATCCACAAACCCTGTTGCCCGGCCGAGAGAACTTGTTGTGCGTCCATTTAGGGAGTTAGCTAAGTGACAAAAGAAGCGGCGAGTGAGCCCAGCAGCAGGTTCCAGCCATCGGCCAGCACAAACAGCATCAGCTTGAAGGGCAGGGCCACCAGCACGGGGCTGAGCATCATCATGCCTAGGCTCATGAGCACGCTGGCCACGATCATGTCAATGATGAGAAAGGGGATGAAGATCATGAAGCCGATCTGGAAGGCGCTCTTGAGCTCACTCGTCACAAAGGCCGGCACCAACACGGTCAGTGGCACGTCTTCGCCTTTCACGCCAGCAGGCAGTTTGGCCAGCTTGGCAAACAGCATGACGTCGCTCTGGCGCGTTTGTTTGAGCATGAATTCGCGCAGCGGCAGCACGCCTTCCTTCAGCGCCTGGTCCACCGCCATCTGGCCGGCGGCATAGGGCGCGTAGGCCTTTTCGTAGACCTTGTCGAAGGTGCCTGACATGACAAAGAAGGTGAGGAACAGCGACAGCCCCACGATGACTTGATTCGGCGGCGCAGCCTGCGTGCCCAGGGCCTGGCGCAGCAGGCTGAGCACAATCACGATGCGCGTAAAAGCCGTCATGAGCAGCAGCACGGCGGGCAAAAAACTCAGCGCAGTGAAAAACAGCAGCGTCTGGATGGGCACCGAATAGCTGCTGCCACCCGCGCCTTGGCCAATCAGCAGCGGCAGGTTGCCGCCCAGGCCGCTGCTTTGCTGCGCCATGGCGGTGCCGGCCAGGCTCAACAGCACGACCAATGCAAAAGACCTAGCGCCCATCTTTACCGGCCCCGTGGCCGCGCAAGCGACCCAGCAATTGTGCAAAAGCCGCTGCCGGCGGCGGTGCTGGGCCAGCTTCACCGTCGGGTTGCGGCAGCATGGTGTGCAGGGTACGAATGCCATTGGGCGAGACACCCAACACCAGCCACAAACGTTCGTCGCCATGGCCCACTTCCACCGTCACCAGCTTGTGCTGCGCCGACACGGGCAACACGGCCACCGCCTTGGGCGTGCCTGGCCGGCCGGCCGGCCCACCCATCAAAGGTGAGCGTTTGAGCAGCCACAGCGCCAGCGGAATGCAGGCCAGCACGGCGGCAAACCACAGCAGTGACACCAGGCCCGATTGCATCGCCACGTCAGCCTTTGGACAGGCGGCGCATGCGCTCGCTGGGTGTCACGATGTCGGTCAGGCGAATGCCGAACTTGTCGTTGACGACCACCACCTCGCCCTGTGCGATGAGAAAGCCATTGACCAGCACGTCCATGGGTTCACCGGCCATGGTTTCGAGTTCGACCACCGAACCTTGCGCCAGTTGCAGGATGTGCTTGATGGGGATGCGCGTGCGGCCCAGCTCCACGGTCAACTGAACAGGAATGTCCAGGATCATGTTGATGTCGTTGCCCGCCGCGCCGGGTGGCGTGGGCGCGAACTGCGCAAACGCGGCGGGTGCCACGCTCTCGGCCGCCAGGGCCACTTCGCTGGCCACTTCGTGGCCCGCCGCCGACTTGCTATCGGGTTTGCTTTCCGACAAAGCCGCGGCCCACTCAGCGGCCATCTTGTCTTCTTCAGACATCGTGCTCTCGGGTTCTGCGGCCATCTCAGTGTTCCCCTATCCAGCCCGCTTGGGCATTGGTGAGCAGCTTGTCGATCTTGATCGAATAGCGTTTGTTGGAAGTGCCGTAATGGCAATCGAAGACAGGCACACCGTCGACCTTGGCTTGAATCGTGGGGTCCAGATCCAACTCGATGAAATCACCAGGCTTGAAGGACAACAACTGTTCAACCGTGGCGCCGGCATAGGCCAGTTCTGCCACCAATTGCACCTCGGCCGACTGGATTTGCTGCGTCAGCAGGTTGACCCAGCGCCTATCGGGCTCGGCCGAGTCGCCCTGGATGGTGCTGTAAAGCACGTCACGTATCGGCTCCAGCGTGCTGTAGGGAATGCAGAAATGCACCGTGCCTGATGTCTCGCCAATCTCCAGCGCAAAGCTGGTGGCCACGACAATTTCACTGGGCGTGGCGATATTGGCAAACTGTGGCTGCATCTCACTGCGCTGGTATTCCAGCTCGACCGGATAGATGCCGGTCCAGGCCTTTTTGTATTCGTTGCAGATGGTCTCGACCAAGCGGTAGATGACACGCAATTCGGTGGCGCTGAAGTCGCGCCCTTCGATGCGGGTGTGGTACTTGCCCACGCCGCCAAAGAGCGAGTCAATCACCGCAAACACCAGGCTGGGGTCGCACACGATGAGGCCACTGCCACGCAGCGGCTTGACGCTCATGATGTTGAAGTTGGTGGGCACCACGATCTCGCGCAGGAAGGCGCTGAACTTCTGCACCTTGATGCTGCCGATGCTGACCTCGGGGCTCTTGCGTATCAGGTTGAACAGGCCGATGCGGATGTTGCGCGCAAAGCGTTCGTTGATGACCTCCATGGCTGGCATGCGCCCGCGGACGATGCGTTCCTGGCTCGACAGGTCGTAGCTGCGGACGTCGCCCGTCGGCGCTTCTTCCTGCTCCAGCTTTTGGCTTTCGCCGGTGATGCCCTGGAGCAGGGCATCGACCTCGTCTTGCGAAAGAATTTGCTGGTTCATGGCCGCCGTGTGACTACTGGATGATGAAGTTGGAAAAGTGCACGGCCTTGATGGGCAGTGGCGCTGCGGCGACCTTCTTTTTTTTCTTCTTCGCTGGCTTGCCGTCTGCCTTGGCCTTGCCAGGTTTGGCTTCTTCGGCTTCGTCAGTGGCCTCTTCTTCGGGCACGTCCACACCCAGGGCCCGTGAGGTCTCGCGCTTGATGCGCTCGCCCAGTTTGATCTTGCCGTCGCGGCCCATCAGCTCACTCGCCGTGCGGTCGGCCATGGCCATGAGGATGTTGTTGCGAATGGCCGGCATGTAGACCTTCATCTGGTCGGCGACCTTGGCGTCTTCCACTTCCAGCGTGATGCCGATCTGCGCGTAGCGCTCGGCTTCGCGGTCAGCCAGGTTGACGGTGAAGGGGTCGAGCGGCACAAACACGGGCATTGCCTTGGGGTCGTGTTTGGCTGCGCCGGCTTTGGCCGGGGCGTGGCTGGCCGCCGCTTCTTCGCCGCCGTCTTCAGCGCCTTCTTCGGCCGCAGCAGCAGCAGCGGCAGCGGCAGCAGCGCTGCGCTTCATCATGAACACCGTGACGCCACCGGCCACCGACAGCAGCAGGACTGCCGCAGCGACGATGATGATGAGCTTTTTCTTGCCCTTGGGGGCGGGGGATGGCGCTTCGGCAGCGGCAGCAGCGGCGGACATGCAGACTCCTTCAAGCCAGACAGTCAGCGTTGGCCTTTTGCGGCCACGCTCATCGGCTAGTGAAATTCATTATTGAGAGCCGGGCCCAAATTTGATGCGCTGAAAAGGGCCCTGAACACAGGCCACCAGGGCCAGCCTGAGCCGCCAACAGAGTCAGGCCACCAAGTCGACGACGCCCCTGCGGCGTGGCATGGCAGGCAGACGGTCGAGCGACTCGGCGCGTTGTTCGTGCGACTTGGCCCTTGCGCTGTCTGCGCTGTCTGCGCTGTCCTCACGTCCGGCGCGGTCTGGTTCGGGCTGCGCGGCTTGACGCCCTTGATCGAACACACCACCGCCGCTCAGCGTAAGCCCGGCTTCGCGCAAGCTGCCCGCCAATTGCGGCAGCGCCTGTTCCAGCGCCTGGCGCGTGTCGGCGTGTTCAGCGCTGAGGTGCAAACGCGCCGTCGTGCCATCCAGTTCTATGCGCACTTGCACGGGGCCCAACTCGGCCGGGTGCAGATGCAGCCTGGCGTGTTCAACGCCTTCGCGCACAAAGGTCGTGAGTTGGGCGCCCAGCTGCACGCCGAAGTCGGCGCTGCCGGGTGGCGCGCTCAGGTTGGCCTCGGCCTGCACGAAGGCTGTGGGTGGCGACAGGGCACTGCCTGCTGGGGCCGCCAATGGCGTGGGCAGCGGCAGTGTGCCGAGCGGGCCGTCAACAGGCGCTGCGCTGACGGCTGTGAGCGCGTTGACTTCGCTCATGGCGCCGGCAGCGGCCGACGGACCTGGCGCAGTAGCGGCCAGTGCCGAGGCGAAGTCTGGCTGCGCGGTGCTTGCGCCATGCGACCGCGACGCCGCCAACTTGGCACCCGCAGCGCTGAGCTCGGCCCACAAGCGGGCTTTGCTGGCGGCTTTAGGGTCGGTCGCTGAGCCGCTCTCAAGTGCCGACGTCCCTGCGTCGTCGGCCGGCACTGTCTGAGCGGGCGCGGCGCTTGACTGGCGGCTGATGGCACGCAGATGGGCCAACAGTTCACCGATGGCCGGGCCAGGCTGTGCGTTCGGGTCAGCGCCTTGGGGCGACTGGGATTCGTTGTCGGGCGCCGTCGCGGCTGTTGACTCACCGGCCGTCGGCGGTGGCTTGCGGGCCTTGGCTGCGGGCTTGTTTTGCGGGTCAGGCTGGTTGGCTTTGTCCAGCGCTTTGGCGAAGGGGCGCGGTTTTTTCGCCGCGGCTTCGCCCGGTGCGCGGGCGTCAGACGCGGTCGTGTGGGCGCTGGCAGTGGCCTGCAATGCGCTGGCCAGCGTGGCGCTGGCACTCAGTGGTGTTGAGCGGTTCATGGTCGTGACGCGGTGGGATGATTGAGCAGTGACTTGCCAGGCCAGCATCAATGCGCCGTGCTGCGGCTGTGCAAGCTGTTGCGCCAGTGGCGTTGCAAGGCGGCTTCGTCACTGCGCTGCTGGTCCAGGCGCAGCGTGCTGCGGCGCTCTTGCCCTTCGCGCCTTTGCGCCAGCTTGCCCAAGGCCGCGACACGTATTTCGCGTTGCAGCAGCAGCGTGCGGTCGCTTTGCACCTGGGTCTCGGCGGTTTGCAGCAGAGCCTGCTGTTGGGCCATGGCTTGTTGCAAGCGCAGCATGAAAGCGTGGTGGCTGCGCAGCGCGTCGATAGGGGCAGCGCGCCCGCCCTGGGTGGGCGCGCGCGCGGCGTACTCGGCTTCATAAACCTGCAACTGCTGCCACTGCTGGCGCAAGCGCCGTGCTGCGTCTTCGGCCTGCAAGAGTGCGGCCATGGCTTCGTCGCGCTGCTGCTCGGCGTATTCGATCAAGGTCTGCAAGACTTGGCTCATGGTGGCTTTTTCGCTTCTGGTTTGGTGTGGTTTGTTGTGCCGGGGCGCAGGTCAAGGTGTCATCAAGTGGCACAACTGGGCGCGGCTGGTGTCCAGCGCCGCGCGTTCGTGCATATCTTGTTGCAGCAGCGTATTCATGGCACCTTGCAGCCGCACCGCAGTGTCCAGCTCGCTGTCGTGGCCGGCTTGATAGGCGCCAATCTGGATCAGGTCGCGCGCCTTGTTGACCTTGCTCAGCAACTGGCGCATGCGCCTGGCGGCTTGCAGGTGTTCACGCCCAGCCACGGCAGTCATGACGCGCGAGACAGAACGTTCCACATCGATGGCCGGGTAGTGGCCGCTCTCGGCCAGGTCGCGCGAGAGCACGATGTGGCCGTCCAGAATGCCACGCGCCGCGTCGGCCACCGGGTCTTGCGGGTCATCGCCTTCGCTCAGCACGGTGTAGAAGGCGGTGATCGAGCCCTGGCCTTGCAGGCCATTGCCACTGCGTTCCACCAGCTGCGGCAACTTGGCAAACACGCTGGGCGGGTAGCCCTTGGTGGCGGGGGGCTCGCCTATGGCCAGCGCAATTTCGCGCTGCGCCATGGCGAATCGTGTCAAGCTGTCCATCAGCAGCAGCACATGCTGGCCCCGGTCGCGGTAGTGCTCGGCAATGGCCGTGGCGTAGTGCGCGCCTTGCAAGCGCACCAGCGGTGGTGCGTCAGCCGGGGCGGCCACCACGACGCTGCGCGCACGGCCTTCGGCTTCCAAAATGTCTTCGATGAATTCTTTGACCTCGCGGCCACGTTCGCCGATGAGGCCAACCACGATCACATCCGCAGCTGTGTAGCGCGCCATCATGCCCAGCAGCACACTCTTGCCCACA
This sequence comes from Rubrivivax sp., assembly GCA_031379155.1. Classification (GTDB taxonomy): domain Bacteria; phylum Pseudomonadota; class Gammaproteobacteria; order Burkholderiales; family Burkholderiaceae_C; genus Rubrivivax. The sequence continues at coordinate 6,122 of JANNEX010000691.1, read as the reverse complement.
CCGGTGCCGGCAAACAGGCCGATGCGCTGGCCCCGGCCCACGGTGAGCAGGGCATTGATGGCACGCACGCCGGTGTCCAGTGGCGTGCGTATGGGGTCGCGGTCCATGGCGTTGATGGCGCGGCGTTGCATGGGTTCCAACTGCACGCCGCTGATGGGTCCCAGGCGGTCCATGGGTTGGCCGTGAGAGTCCACCACACGGCCCAGCAGGCCGTCCCCCATGGGCAGGTGCAGGCCACGGTCTTCGCTGCGCCGCCAGGGGTGGTTGTCGCCGCCCCACTGCGGTGGCACACGCGGCGCGGCACGCGGCAGCACACACGCGCCGCTGCTCATGCCGTGCAGCTCGCCGGTAGGCATCAGGAAAGCATGGTCGCCGCTGAAGCCCACCACTTCGGCGACCACGGGTGACTGGCCTTCGGAAATGATTTCGCACACCGAGCCCACGGGCACCCGCACACCGGCGGCTTCCAGCACCAGGCCGGTGACACGCAGCAAGCGGCCCACGGTTTCCAGCGGCTGCGGCAACTGGGCGTAGTCCTGCATGTCGCTCAGGTAGCGGTCCCAGCGTTGCTGGCGTGCTTGGGTGCGCTCGGCAATACCGTTCATGGCGCTTCGTCTAACGCCTGAGCAGAGCCCAGCGCGGCAGCCGCCTGGGCCCAGCGCACGGCGATGCGGGCGTCGATGTCGCCCACGTCGCTGTGCACGCGCACGCCACCACGCGCAATAGCGGGGTCGGCTTGCAGGCGTGCGCCGCGCGCACTGATGGCCTCTTGCGCGCCTTCGGCCACCAGCGGCAAGTCGTGCGGATGCAGGTGCACTGAGATGTGGCGCGCGCTCATCATCACCGCGTTCACCGCTTCAGCGGCCACGTGGGCCACCAGCTCAGGCCGCTGCTGCAATTCACAGCGCAGCACCTGCTGGGCGAGCTGCACGGCGGTGCGCGTGACGGCTTGTGCGACTTGCGCGTCCAACACATTGAACTGTGCGTCAAAAGCATCCAGCAGCGCGCCTATCTGCGACGTGGCTTGCTGCGCAAAGCTTTGTTTGAAGTTTTCCAGCGCCACCAGGCCGTCGCGATAACCGTCCTGATAACCCGCCTGGCGCGCGGCCGTGACACGCGCTTGCCACAACGCGCTGTCCGGCTCAGGTGCGGCGGCTGCGGCCACAGCGGGCGCGGCGCCTGCAAAAGTGCCGGGCTGCCAACTGGCAAAGTCGCCCAGCTCTTCACGCGGGATGAAACGGGTGTAGGACGTGCCGGCTTTGGAGCCTTGCGGGGGTGGCACGTTTTTGAAGCCGGTCGGTTTACTCATGACGGCGCGTCATACAAATTGCTCGTCGCCACCACCGGCCAGAACGATTTGGCCCTCGTCGACCAGGCGGCGCACGATCTTGAGCATTTCCTTTTGCTCGGCCTCGACTTCCGACAACCGCACCGGGCCGCGGCCTTCCAGGTCTTCCTTGAGCGTTTCTGCGGCGCGCGTGGACATGTTCCTGAAAATCTTGTCGCGCAGTGCCGGCGTGGCGCCCTTGAGTGCCACGACCAAGGATTCGCTTTGCACTTCTTTCATCAGCGCTTGAATGCCCTTGTCGTCTATCCTTTCCACGTCGTCGAAAGTGAACATGTTGTCCATGATCTTCTGCGCCAGCTCGTTGTCGGCCTCGCGCACAAAGTCCAGCACGCTGGTCTCGACCGAGCTGCCCAGCATGTTGAGGATTTCGGCCGCTGTTTTGGCGCCGCCCAGGCTGGCTTTTTTGCTGCGGTCACCGCCGGCCAGCACCTTGCTCAAGACTTCGTTCAAGTCGCGCAGCGCCGCCGGTTGAATGCCGTCCAGCGTGGCAATGCGCACCATGACTTCATTGCGCTGGCGTTCGGTGAACAGCTTCAAGACCTCGGCCGCCTGGTCAGGTTCCAGGTGCACAAGAATCGCGGCGACGATCTGCGGATGTTCATTGCGCAGCAACTCGCTCACGCTTGGCGCGTCCATCCACTTCAGGCTTTCGATGCCGGCCACATCGCTGCCTTGCATGATGCGGTCGATGAGCAAGTTGGCCTTGTCTTCGCCCAGCGCTTTGCGCAGTACGCTTTTGACGTATTCGTTGCTGTCGGCCACCAGCAGGCTTTCGCTGGCGGCGATTTTTTCAAAGTCCACCATCACCGTCTCAACGCGTTCGCGCGTCACCGCTTTCATGCGCGAGATGGTCTCGCCCAGGCGCTGCACTTCTTTGGGCGCCAGGTGTTTGAAAACTTCAGCGGCCTCTTCTTCGCCCAGGCTCATCAGCAAGATGGCGGCGTTTTCCAGGCCTTGGTCGTCCATTGCAGCAGTGGCCATCTCAGTAAGTCCTGCGCGTAGGATGGAAGACGGTCAAGGTCAGCGCGACGCCACCAAGCAGCCGCCGCGGAACCGGCTTTGCCGGGCCGCCGGGGGCCGCCCCCTGGGGGGATGCGCCGAAGGCGCTACGGGGGGGTCTCATGCTTCGCCGCTGACCCAGCCACGCACGATGCTGGCCACGGCGGCGGGGTTTTCTTTGGCCAATGTGCGAGCGGCTGCTATGCGTGCCGTGTGTTGCGGCGCGGCCAGGGTTTGCACAGGTTCTGGCGCGGGTGGCGGTTCGTCCACCACGACTTCGTCCAATTGGCTGCCCGGCGCGGGTGGCGCCGGCGTCAGCACGGCCGTCAGCGCGGGCTTGATGAGCTTGAGCACAATCACCAAGCCCACCAAAGCCAAAGCCAGCGGCGCCATGGCACTGCGCAGCAAGTCGATCAACCAGCCTTGTTTCCAAATCGGCGTGTCGTCAGCCGCCGCCGTGGGCTCGGCGCGGAAAGGCGCGTTGACGACTTTCACCACATCACCGCGTTCGGCGTTGAAGCCAATGCCTTGCTGTACCAAAGCCGTGAGTTGTTCAATCTCTTTTTCGCTCAAAGGCGTGCTCGTGGTCTTGCCCTTGGCGTCGGTGTTGCTGCGGTGGTTGACGACCACGGCGGCATTCAGGCGGCGCACATTGCCCACGGCGGCCTTGGTCACCGTGACGGTTTTGTCGACTTCAAAGCGTGTCGCCGATTCACGCCTTGTCGTGGCCCCTGCGCCTGCACCCGCGCCCGCCGCTTGCAGCGGTTGCGCCGCGCCATTGATGGGTGCCTGCGCCGGCACCGGCGGCTGGTTGCTGGTGGCACCGGGCACGCCGCTGGGCGTGGCGCTGCCGGGCTGGTTGGCGTCTTCGCTGCGCACTTCACGCACCGCAGGTTTGCCGTCGGCGCCCTGGTTGGGGCGGTAGGCTTCGGCGGTTTGCATGACCTGCGAAAAGTCGATGTCGGCGGTGATGCTGGCGCGCACGTTGTCGCGGCCCACCACGGGTTCGAGCAAGGCCAGCACGCGCTTGTGATGCCCGGCTTCCAGCTCACGGCGGTATTGCAGTTGCTGTGAGTCCAGGCCTTGTGAACTTTCATCGTCAGACGACGCCGAGAGCAAGGCGCCCGTGCTGTCCACCACGCTCACCGCCTTGGCCGACAACTCGGGCACGCTGCCCGAGACCACGCGCACGATGCCGGCAGTTTGTGCGCGGTCCAAGGTGCGCCCGGCATGCAGCGTCAGCACCACCGACGCCGACGGCTTTTGCTGTTCACGAAAGAAGCCGTTTTGCTGCGGCAGCGCCAGATGCACACGCGCGGCTTTCACCGATTCCAGCGACTGGATGGTGGTCGTCAGCTCACCTTCAATGGCGCGCTGCATCTTCATGCGTTCCTGGCCCTGGGTCTGGCCAAAGCTGTTTTTGTCGAGCAACTCATAACCACCGCTGCCACCCGCGCTGCCCGAGGGCAAACCGGCAGACGCCAGCTTCATGCGCAGTTCATGCACGCGGCCCGCAGGCACCAGGATCGTGCTGCTGCCGTCGTTGAAGCGGTAGGGCACATTGAGCTGCGTCAGGCGTTCGATGACGGCGCCGCCGTCCTTGTCGCTGAGCTGTGGGAAAAGCACGCGGTAGTCGGCGTCGCGCGCGCCGCTGAGCATGAAGCCGAGTACCGCCAGCAGGGTGGCTGCGCCCAGCGTGGCGGCCAGTTGTGTGCGTGCCGGCAGGGCTGACCAGCGTTGCAGGGGGCCCGGGTTGGCTTGGGCGGCCCCGGCGGTGAGGTTCGTCGTGGCGACGGCGTTGTCCATGGGTAGGGCGAAGGCTCCAGGTGTCAGTGCTTATGGTGGCCGCTGCCTGCCCAGACATGAGGCCGAGAAAGCGGGCAAAACCGCGCCTGATCGCGCCCATGCCAAGGCGGTGTGCCGCCTACAGTGCACACCCAATGAATGACATGCGCATCAAGCCCTTTGACTTTGCCGCTGCGGTGGCCAGGGCAGGCTTGCGCACCGATGGCACGCCGCGGACCGACTCCGCTGCCGGCGTTCAGGGCGGCTTTCGCAGCGCCATGGCCCAGGCCTTGACCGAGGTGAGCAAAACGCAGTTCGAGGCTGGCCGCTTGCAGCGTGAGTTGACGCTGGATAACCCGGCCGTGAGCGTGGAAGAAACCATGGTCGCCATGCAAAAAGCGCAGATCGGATTTCAGGCCACCTTGCAGGTGCGCAACCGGCTGGTGCAGGCCTACACCGATGTCATGAACATGCAGGTCTGAGTGACTGGCTCTTGAAGGCCGGCGGCCTCACGCTGTCTCCAGCACCACCACGACTTCGTTTTCGCGGTGCACCAGGCGGTCGGCCGGCATCGGGCGGCCCAGCAGATAGCCTTGCAGTTCATCGCAACCGTGCTGACACAGCGCGTCGCGTTGCGCCGCAGTTTCGACACCTTCGGCATTGACCTTTATCGACAGCGAATGCGCCAGCGTGACGATCGAGCGCACGACGGCGTCGACGCGTGCGTCGCTGCCCAGGCCTTGGGTGAGAGCGCGGTCGATCTTGAGTTTGTCAAACGGAAAACGCCACAGGTAGGCCAGGCTGGAATAGCCGGTGCCAAAGTCGTCCATGGCGATGCGCACGCCCAAGCCGCGCAGCGCTTGCAGGGTGGCCAGCACCTGCTGGGTGTGGTTGATGAGCAGTGACTCGGTGATCTCCAGCTCCAGCCGCTGCGGCGCCAGGCCGCTGGCCGCCAGCGCGGCGGCCACTTCGCCGACGATGGCGTCACCGCGGCGGAACTGCGCCGCCGACAGGTTGACGGCCACCGACAGCGGTGCCGGCCAGCTGGCGGCCTCGTGGCAAGCAGCGTCCAGCACCCAGCGCCCCAGGGCTTCGATCTGGCCGTTGTCTTCGGCCACCGGAATGAATTCGGCCGGCGGCACAAAACCGCGTGAAGGATGCGGCCAGCGCGCCAGGGCTTCGTAGCCCGTCAAGGTGTGGCCCGCGTCGCCGTACAGGGGCTGGAAGTGCAGGCGCAGCCAGCCTTGCGACAAGGCCTGGCTCAGGTCGTGGGCCAGGGCGCGGCGTTCTTGCAGGCGGCGGTCGAGTGAGGCGTCGTAAAAGCTCCAGCCGCTGCGGCCGTTGGACTTTGCGCGCAGCAGTGCAAGTTCAGCGTTATGCAGCAGGCTGCCCGCGTCGGTGCCGTCCACGCCGTGCAGCGCGGCGCCCACACAGGCGCTGATGTGCACCGCCTCGCTCAGCCCAGGCAGGTCATGCGGCTCGGCCAGGCGCGCCAGCATGCGTTGGGCCAGCGCGCTGACCGACTGGCTGTCGCCGTTGCTGTTGCGACGGCCATTCGAATGGCGACAGGCCTGCTCCAGCCTGCGGCTGAAGTGGCTGTGGTTGAGTGCGCCGGTGAGCACATCGTGTTCGGCCAGGAAGCTGGCCCGCGTGTGCAAGCGTTGCTCTTGGCGCGCGCGCTGGCGCACCAAGGTCGCGGCAGCGGCAATGCACAGCGCCATGGCCAGGCCGGCGAGCAGCGCGGCGCGCCTGAAAGACTGCGCCGTGGTCACCGCCGAGGCACTCTGGTCCAGCACGATTTCAGCCACGCCAATGGTCTGTGTGCCATGGCGCAGGGGTACGAAAGAGGTGCTCACCATGGCCGGCGCGCTTGCGCCTTGGCCACGGCTGAGTTGGGCAGCGCTGGCGCCGTGTTGGGCAGCGTGGCGCGCCTGCTGCTGACGCTGCGGGTCAGCTGCGGTGGCGCGGGTGCCCGGCGAGTCTGAGTCAA
>JANNEX010000767.1:0-4435 GCA_031379155.1 Rubrivivax sp. | reverse complement strand
AGCAGGCTGACCGCCATGGTCCAGAACACCATCTTCTGGCCATAGTTGTACTTGCCCACGGGCGGCATGCCCGACTTGTCGCCGCGCAGCATGTCGCCCATGTGCTTTTTCCACTCGCGGTCGGCATCATTCACCACGTTGTCGCGCCACAGCTTGGAAAACAGCAGGCCAAAGCCAAGCGCCATCAACACGCCCATGAAAGGATGCAGGATGCGCGCCCAGGGCCCACCGCCAAACAGGTTGGCAAAGAAGAACAGCGCGGGGTGGAAAAAGGCCAGGCCAGAAAGCCCGGCCAGCACGAACATGAACGCAATGAACCAGTGGTTCATGCGGTCATTGTCCTTGTAGCGTTGAAGCATTTTGTTTGCCATCACGCTTGCTCCTTTTCGGCTTTTTCTTCCACCGGGCCGACCTTCATGTAGTGGAAGAAGCCCGCCACCACGGCGCCCAACATGCCAGCCAGGGCCAGCGGTTTGGCAATGCCCTTCCACAGCCCCACCATGGGGCTGATGGTCGGATCCTTGGGCAGGTCTTCCAACTCAGGCCTGTCAGCGTGTTTAAGCACATACATGACGTGTGTGCCGCCAACGCCTTGCGGGTTATAGAGGCCGGCGTTCTGGAAACCGCGCTCCTTCAACTCACCCGCGCGCTTTTCGCCGTAGGCCACCATGTCTTCCTTGGTGCCAAAGCCGATGGCACCGGTGGGGCAGGTCTTGACGCAGGCCGGCTCCAGGCCCACACCCACGCGGTCGGAACACAAGGTGCACTTGTAGGCCTTGTTGTCCTTGGCGCTGATGCGTGGCACATCAAAGGGGCAGCCCTTGATGCAGTAGCCGCAGCCGATGCAGTTTTCACTGATGAAGTCGACGATGCCATTGCTGTACTTGACGATGGCACCTGGCGCCGGGCAGGCTTTGAGGCAGCCCGGGTCTTCGCAGTGCATGCAGCCGTCCTTGCGGATCAGCCACTCAAGGCTGCCGTCCTTGGGCTCGACTTCAAAGAACTTCATCACCGTCCAGCTGGTGGGGCTCAGGTCGCTGGGGTTGTCGTAGACGCCGATATTGGTGCCGACATCGTCGCGCAAGTCGTTCCAGTTCATGCAAGCCACCTGACAGGCTTTGCAGCCTATGCATTTGGACTCGTCGATGAGCTTGGCTACCTGCGGCGCCGATGTGCGTATCTGCGGCGTAGGGCTTGTCGTGGCAGAGCGTGAAACCACGTCCAGGGATTGCATGCTTGCCATATCAGGCCACCTTCTCGATGTTGACCAGGAAGGCTTTGAACTCGGGTGTCTGCGAATTGGCGTCGCCGACAAACGGTGTCAAAGCATTGGCCAGGTAGCCGTTTTGCGTCACCCCCTTGAAACCCCAGTGAATGGGGATGCCCACGTGATGCACCTTCTTGCCGTTGACATCCAAAGCCTTGATGCGCTTGGTGACGACACACGCGGCGATGACTTCACCGCGGTTGCTCCTCACCTTGACCATGTTGCCTTGTTTGATGCCCTTCTCTTTGGCCAGCTCTTCGCCGATTTCGACAAAGGGTGCCGGTTGCACCACGGCATTGCTCTTGCTGTGTTTGGTCCAGAAGTGCAAATGCTCAGTCAGCCGGTAAGTGGTGGCCGCGTAGGGGAACTCTTCCTTCTTGCCAAAGGCCTCCAGGTCGCCTTTGTAGACACGCGCAGCAGGGTTGCTGGTGGCCTTGGGGTTGGTGGGGCACATGAGGTTCACACCCACGGGCGTCTCAAACGGCTCGTAGTGCTCAGGGAAGGGCCCTTCGTTCATGCCCACGGCGTGGAAGCGCGCCACACCTTCGGGGTTCATGATGAAGGCACCCACGTTCTGGTCGGGCGCTGCGTCGGGCCGCATGTCGGGCACGTCGGCACCACCGGCCCAGGTCTTGCCGTTCCAGGCCAGGTACTTGCGGCTTGCGTCCCAGGGCTTGCCGTCTTTGTCGGCACTGGCGCGGTTGTAAAGGATGCGCCGGTTGGCGGGCCACGAGAAACCCCAGCCCGGGAACACACCCAGCCCCGTGGGATCAGCCGTGTCGCGCCGCGCCGTCAGGTTGCCCGTGGGGCCCCAGCAGCCAGCGTAGATCCAGTTTCCGCAACTGGTGCTGCCGTCGTCGCGCAGCATGGCGAAGGCGGGGATTTGATCTCCCGCTTTGACCAGCGGCACCGGTGGTGTAGCTGGCACAGCGGCGGCGGCGGCAACAGCAACAGGCTTGCCCTTGGCGTCGAGCTTGGGTGCTGCCGCAGGTGCAGCAGGTGCCGGCAGCGCAAACACATCGGCCAGCGCCTTGCCGTTGATCTCACGCAGCACCTCGCCTGCGTTGGGCACATTCGCATTCAGGTAGGGCCAGGCCAGGCCCGCGATGGGCTCGGGCACGGGGCCGCCGTCCTTGGCATACATGCCGCGCAGTTTGACAAACAGGCGCGCCATGATTTCGCTGTCGGGCTTGGCTTCGCCGGGTGGATCAACCGCCTTTTCTTTCCAGTTGATGACGCGGCTGCTGTTGGTGAAGGTGCCCGTCTCTTCGGCAAAACAACTGGTCGGGAAGCGGAACACTTCGGTGGCGATCTTGGTGGGATCGACGTCGTTGAGTGGCCCGTAGTTCTTCCAGAACTCACTGGTCTCGGTCTCCAGCGGGTCCATCACCACCAGGTACTTCAGCTTGGCCATGGCGGCTGACAGCTTCTTCTTGTTGGGCACCGCTGCCAGCGGGTTGAAGCCCTGCACGATGAAGCCATTGACCTTGCCCTGGTGCATGCGCTCGAAGATGGCCATGATGTCGTAGGCCGTGTCGCGCTTGGGCATCCAGTCATAGGCAAAGTTGTTTTCTGCCGTGGCCTTGTCGCCGTAGTAAGCCTTCATCAGGCTGGTGTGCCACTTGGGGAAGTTCTGCGTAAAGGCCATCTGATTGGGACGCAGCGGCTTGCCAGTGCGTGCACCCAGGTAGGTGGCACGGTCGACATCGGCGTCCGTGGGCGCACTCAGGTAACCCGACAGCACTTCAGAGTAGGCGCACATGTCGGTGATGCCCTGCACATTGGCGTGGCCGCGCAGCGCATTCACCCCGCCACCCGGGCGGCCCATGTTGCCCAGCAGCAGCTGGATCATGGCCATGGTGCGGATGTTCTGGCTACCCACCGAATGCTGTGTCCAGCCCAGCGCGTAGCAAATCGTCATCACCTTGTCGGGTGTGGACGTTTCACCCAGCATGGTGGCGATCTTCAGGAACTGGTCTTTGGGTGTGCCGGTGATGCTGCTGACCAACTCGGGCGTGTAGCGCGAGAAGTGCTTCTTCATCTGCTGAAAAACGCACAGCGGGTCTTGCAGCGTTTCGTCGGTCTTGACGAAGCCGTCTTCACCAATCTGATAGCCCCAACTGGCCTTGTTGTAAGTCCGCTTGGCCTCGTCGTAGCCGCTGAAAAAGCCGTTGTCGTACTTGTAGTCGGGCTTGGTCAGGAAGGCCACGTCGGTGTTGAGCTTGACGTAGTCGAGGTGGATCTTGTTGTTGCTGAGCAAGTAGTTGATGACGCCGGCCAGGAAGGCGATGTCGGTGCCCACGCGAATGGGCGCATACACGTCGGCCACGGCCGCACTGCGCGTGAAGCGCGGGTCAACCACGATGAGCTTGGCCTTGCGCGTTTGCATGGCCTCGGTCACCCACTTGAAACCACAAGGGTGTGCTTCGGCGGCATTGCCGCCCATGACTAAAACGAGATCGGTATTCTTGATATCGGTCCAAGAATTCGTCATCGCTCCACGTCCAAACGTCGGGCCCAGACTGGACACCGTCGGTGCGTGTCAGATACGCGCTTGTGTATCGAGTGCAACCATTCCCAGGCCACGCGCCATCTTGACGCTGATGTAGCCCGATTCATTGGACGACGCTGAAGAGATGAGCAGCGCCGTGCTGTTCCAGCGGTTCACGGTGACGCCCTTGTCGTTGGCTTTGACAAAGTTGGCGTCGCGGTCGGCCTTCATGTGCTTGGACACACGCGTCAGCGCGTCTTCCCAAGACAGGCGCTTCCACTCGTTGGCACCGGCTTCGCGCACCTGCGGGTAGAGCACGCGGCTCTTGGACTGGATCATGTCCATCACGCCCGCGCCCTTGGGGCACAGGGTGCCGCGGTTCACCGGGTGATCGGGGTCGCCTTCGACGTGGATGATGGTCGACTTGACGTTTTTCGCCTTGTCACCCAGCGTGTACATGACCATGCCGCAACTGACTGAGCAGTAAGGGCAGGTGCTGCGTGTTTCTGTCGTTCGGGCCAGTTTGAAGCTGCGCGTTTCAGCCAACGCGGCGGTGGGCGAAAAGCCCAGCGCTACCAGGCTGGAACCTACCAGCCCTGCTCCACTGACCCGGAGAAAGTGCCTCCGGTCCATGTCCATCTTGTCGCCTCCATCCGGGTCAACCCGGAGCACGTATT